>JAMWCL010000040.1 GCA_023819035.1 Candidatus Omnitrophota bacterium | reverse complement strand
CCATCCCGATTTTGGGGATAAAGGCCCGGATGAAGAAGCAAAACTTATTCAACAGTTATTAAAAAGGGTGAAGGTTCCTTTGATTATTTGTGGATGCGGTGATGATACAAAGGATAACTTGGTTTTGCCTGTCTGCTGTCAGGCGGCTAAAGGTGAGCGCTGTTTGGTAGGAGAGGCTACCCAGGATAATTATAAGACCCTTACTGCAGCGGTATTAGCAGATGGTCATAATATTATTGCTACCTCTCCTATTGATATAAATATTGCCAAGCAGTTAAATATTTTAATCTCTGATATGGGGCTTAGCTTAGAAAGGATTGTGATAAATCCCACCATCGGAGGATTGGGCTATGGTTTAGAATATGCATATTCAATTATGGAACGAGCGCGTTTAGCAGGGTTATCGGGGGATAAGACGGTGGCTTTACCATTTATCTGCTTTGTAGGTCAAGAAGCTTGGCGAGCAAAGGAAGCGAAAGCAAGCAGTAAGGATTTTCCTCATTGGGGACCTGAGAATGAACGGGGCATAATCTGGGAGACGATGACCGCAATTGCTTTGCTCCAGGCAGGAGCAGATATCTTGGTAATGCGTCATCCTGAAGCGATTAGTAAGGTTAGTAATTATATAGAAACCCTATTCAGGGAGAGTTTTTGATTTGTTTAGAAAGGTGTCCCTGATTAATGTTTTTAGAAAAAGCGATGTTTATAATCGGTGAATTAATTAATGGAATGTATAAAAATATAGGTAAGGCGATTAAGGAAAAGGATAAGGCGGTTATTCAAAGATGTGCCTTAGATCAGATTAAAGCAGGTGCAGATGCTTTAGATATAAACTGTGGTCCTGTTTCAAAAGACCCGCTTTCGGATATTCAGTGGTTGGTAGAAACAGTTCAAGAGGTTACTGATAAACCCTTAGCATTGGATTCCAGTAAACCTAAGGTAATTGAGGCAGGGTTAAAGGTAATTAAAAATAAGGTAATAATAAATTCTACCACCGCCGACCAGGAAAAGCTGGAGATCTTAGTGCCTCTGGCGAAGAAATACAATGCAAAACTTATTGGTCTTTCCATCAGTGCAAAAGGTATCCCTCAAAATAAAGACCAGCGTTTGGAATTAGCTGCCAATATTGTGGCTTATTGTGTAGAAGCAGGATTTCCTCTTGAGGATTTATATCTTGATCCGGTCCTGCTCCCTGTAAATGTGGCGCAGGCGCAACAGAAAGATATCTTAGAATCAATTAGAGAATTTAAGATTATCTCTGATCCTTCGCCCAAGACCATCGTAGGATTAAGTAATGTCTCACAGGGAACTAAAACAAGAAGTCTTATTAATCGCACCTTCCTTACTATGGCGATCGCCTATGGTTTAGATAGTGCGATATTAGACCCTTTGGATAAAGATTTGATGGATAGCGCTATCACTGCCGAACTTATTTTAAATAAACAGATATACTGCGACTCATATTTAGAGGCATATCGGAGAAAATAGATAAATATAAATAGAAGCACTCTTCGTGGTTAGAGCCTTTTAACGATATAGAGTATTAAAGAAGACGAAATACGAAACATGCAGCCCAATAATTTATTAAGAAATATCTTTAGATTGCGTGGATTCGGTGAAAGCCTAAAGATTGCCGCCAGAGGGATTATTTACCTTTTTCTATACCATCGGAATATGCGGATTATATTTATGGTGGGGGTTATTGCTTTTCTTTTGGGTGTATACTTTAAATTAAAAGGGATAGAACTGGTAACCCTCTGTATTACTATCGCTTTGGTATTTGTGGCTGAGATGTTTAATACCGCCATTGAGATGGTTATGGATATGATCACCCAAAAACACGATACCCTGGTTAAGATAATTAAGGATATCTCTGCTGGGGTAGTATTGATTACCTCCTTAAATGCTATCGCCATAGGTTATATACTTTTTTCCCGAAAGATATTTAAATTTTGACGGCGTAGCTCAGTCTGGTAGAGCAAGCGGCTCATACCCGCTAAGTCGGTGGTTCAAATCCACTCGCCGTCATTAATAATAAGATGATTCTGGATAAAGTAAGGACTACAATTAGAAGGTATAAACTTATTGAGAAGGCAGATAAGATTTTAATCGGGGTTTCCGGCGGTCCGGATTCTGTAGCTTTGCTTTATATATTAAATAAACTAAAGAGGGAATTAGCAATTACTTTACATATTGCCCATTTAGACCACATGTTAAGAAAGGATTCCTATAAAGATAGATTATTTGTAGAAGAATTAGCAAAAAGATTAAAGATCCCTATTACCTGCGGACAGCTTAATGTTAAAGGGTTAGCCAGGCATAGATCATTAGAAGAGGTTGCCCGAGAAGTGCGCTTAAATTTTTTCTTTAAGGTAGCTGAAGCCATAAAGGCAAAAAAGATTGCCTTAGGTCATAATCTTGATGATCAAGCAGAAACAGTTTTAATGCGTATCCTCCGTGGGACAGGTCTATATGGATTGGCAGGGATTTTGCCTAAAAGGGAAATTTCTGGTTTTCAGATCATTCGACCTTTAATTGAACTTAGAAGAAAAGAAATAGAGGCATATTTAAAAAGGATAAAGATCAAACCCTGTATTGATAAATCCAATTTAGAGGATATTTATTTCAGAAATAAAATTAGAAATAAATTAATCCCTCTATTAGAAAATGATTATAATAAAAATATAAAAATTGTATTAAGTAATCTTGCGGAGACCGCGGGTTATGATTATGATTATTTAACACTGCGGGCAAATAGATTAATAAAACAGCTTAAATCAAACTTTAATTTAGAAAAACTAAAAAGAATGCATCCGGCCATGCGCAGATTACTTTTTAGAATTAAGATTGCTAAAATTCAGAAGAGTATGCGCCGAATTAACTTTCAGCACATTAAGGAGATTGAGGATTTGCTTTTTAACCGACCCCCTAACTCTATCGTTGACCTGCCTAAGGGGATAGTAGTGATAAAAAGGAAGAATAACCTTTATTTTCGCCAGAGAAGGTTGTCTTCTACTTGATTTTATGTATATTTAAGGTATAATAAAATTTTAAAGAAATAAGAAAGCTATGGCGGAAAACAAAAGACCTAAGATTTTTAAGCGAATACCTTTTGGTTGGATATTTTTGATTTTAATCCTTTATCCTCTCATTGCTTCTTTATTTCTTTCGGTAGTAGGGATTCCCGAAGAGATTTCTTATAGTGAATTTTATAGATTAGTTAAGAATGAGCCTCAGCGGATTAAGAGACTGGTTAAGATAGAGAATGAGCTTCAAGGTGAATTTGTGGATAAGCAAAGATTTAGGGTTTATATTCCGGATAACGATGAAGGCCTGTTTAATATTATTCGGGAGAATGTAGGTAATTTTTTTGTTAAGCCACGTACCTATTGGCCTGCCTTTATTTTTAACTTCGGCCCAATTATCTTATTTATCGTTATCTGGTGGATGATGGCTTCACGAGGAGAGCAATTAGGAAGCAGAATCCTTTCCTTTGGTAAAGTCCAGCCAAAGATCCATACGGAAAGAGAAAGGGTAACCTTTAATGATGTTGCTGGCGTAGATGAGGCTAAGGAAGAATTAAAAGAGGTAATCGAATTTTTAAAGGACCCTAAGAAATTTCAAAGATTAGGGGGGAAGATTCCTAAGGGGGTGCTTCTGGTGGGGCCTCCGGGATGCGGGAAGACATTGATTGCGCGGGCAGTAGCCGGAGAGGCAGGTGTTCCTTTCTTCAGTATCTCAGGTTCAGATTTTGTGGAGATGTTTGTGGGTGTGGGAGCAAGTCGCGTAAGGGATCTTTTTGAGCAAGGAAGAAGAGCAGCAAGGTCTTCGGGAAAAGGGGCAATTATCTTTATCGATGAGATAGATGCAGTAGGAAGATTGCGTTTTGCAGGAATTGGGGGAGGCCATGATGAGCGAGAGCAAACTTTAAATGCCTTATTGGTAGAGATGGATGGTTTTAATACCCAGCAGGGTTTAATCCTTATTGCTGCCACCAACCGACCCGATACCTTGGACCCTGCACTTTTACGTCCAGGGAGATTTGACCGACATATTGTAATAAATCTTCCTGATATCAAAGGCCGGGAAGAGATACTCAAGGTTCATACACGAAAGATAAAACTTGCCTCCAGTGTAGATTTAAAATCCATTGCCAGTCAAACCCCGGGTTTTTCGGGTGCGGATTTGGCTAATCTCTGTAATGAAGCGGCGCTTTTAGCTGCACGTTATAATAAAGATGCAGTGGAGATGTCTGATTTTGAAAGGTCTATCGAAAGGGTCCTTATGGGACCGGAGAAGAAAAGCCATATTATGTCTAAAAAGGAGAAAGAGATCACCGCCTTGCATGAGTCAGGTCATGCCTTGTTATCCTTGCTTTTACCCGAGGTAAACCCGGTAAAGAAGGTCTCAATAATCCCCCGTGGGTTAACCGGCGGATATACCTTTACCCCGCCCTTGGAAGATAAGCATTACTGGTTAAAGAGTGAGCTTTTAGCGGAGATCAAGCTTATGTTAGGCGGAAGGGCTTCCGAGGAGTTGAATCTTAATGAGGTAACTACCGGAGCACAGAATGATTTAGAGACTGCCACCCAGATGGCCCGTAAGATGGTTATGCAGTTTGGTATGTCCGATAGATTAGGTAATATTACTTTAGGAAAAAGGGAAGGTCTTATATTTTTAGGTCGCGATATTATGGAGGAAAGAAATTATAGCGAAGAGACCGCCCGTCTTATCGACGAAGAGGTAAAACGGATTGTTGATGAAGCTTATAAAGGAGCAAAGGAGCTTTTAAAGCAGAACCTCGATAAATTAAAGACCCTCGCCAAGGCCCTCTTAGAAAAAGAAGTACTAGATGGAGAAGAGGTAAAACATATTGTGGGTATAGAAAAAAAGGATCTCACCTAAATTATGCTACAAATCCTTCAATTATCTGAACAGAGACAGATAGAAAAGATAATGCAGGAGATAGGGGTTGATCCATATGGAATTAGAATTATGGCTCCTAAAGCAATAACTTATTTAATAAGGATAAATTCTATTTCTAATATCACTGCTAATATATTAAAGCAAGAGATGCTTTCTTTAGGTGCAGAGGTGGCGGTTGCCCGCAGTGCCTTAACCGGAAGGATTAAGAAGACAGATTGTCTTCTCATGGGTAATCTTGTTCAATTCAAACGACTATGCGAGAAGTTAAATAAACAACCCTTTGGTTTAGACAGGTTAGCAAATAAGATTGATTTAGCTTTGGCTAATTATCAAAATAAAAATTTTAAGATAGATTTAGATAGGTATCATTTAAATCTAGATGATAATCGCCCCTTGATCATGGGTATTGTGAATCTAACCCCTGATTCATTTAGTGGAGATGGGCTTTATCCTTCCTTGGGCAAGCATTATACTTCTTATATTGATAATGTAATAAATTTTGTAGAGAAAATGGTAAAGGATGGTGCTGATATTATTGATGTAGGCGGTGAATCTACTCGGCCGGGAGCAGAGAAGGTTTCAGTTAAGGAGGAGTTAGAAAGAACGATTCCGGTAATAAAGGTCTTGGCTAAAAGGATCAAGGTACCTATCTCTATAGATACCTATAAACCGCAGGTAGCTAAGCAAGCGCTTGAGTGTGGAGCAGTAATGGTTAATGATATCAGTGGCTTAAGAGATTCTAAGATGCGAAGATTGGTAGCTAAATATAAATGTGGGGTAGTAATTATGCATATGAAAGGAACACCCCGCACTATGCAGATCAACCCGGTATATAAATCTCTTATTGATGAACTTATAAGCTATCTGGATAAAGCCATAGAGACTGCCTTGTCTTATGGAATAGATAAAGAAAAAATAATTATCGATCCAGGGATAGGTTTTGGAAAGACAGTGGAGCATAATTTAGAGATTTTAGGAAGACTTAAAGAATTCAAGGTTTTGGGAAGACCGATTCTTGTGGGTCCTTCAAGGAAATCTTTTATTGGAAAGATCCTAAATCTTCCTGTCCAAGAAAGACTTTTTGGCACAATCTCAAGTTGTATTCTGGCAGTAAAAAATGGAGCTAATATTGTTAGGGTGCATGATGTTAGATCAATAAAGCAAGCATTAAAGATAATGCAGGAAATAGAACAGAGATGAATATATTAAATTTATTTCATTTTTGGAAGCCCGTCCTTGAGATAATTACCTTATGGTTTATAATCTATCATATTATGCTTTTTTTTGAAGGGACGCGTGCGATATATGTTTTAAGAGGGATAATGGTAATTTTGATTACCTTCTTTGTATTTCAAAAGCTAAAACTGGATGTCTTAAGCTGGTTACTTACCAAATTATTTACCATCTCGGTTATTGCCCTTTTGGTTATCTTTCATCCAGAGATAAGGCAGGGTTTGGCGCGTTTGGGTAAACGCCGAATCTTTCCTACCCTAATGAAAGAAGAGCAGATGGATTATATATTAAATCAGATAATTAAGGCGGTAGATAGTCTTATGCGCGATAAATTTGGCGCGCTTATTGCTATCGAGAATAAAGATTCCCTTTCCAGTTATATTAACAATGGCGTCCTTATAGATGCTCGTGTTTCTTCAGAGTTAATTCAGGCGATATTTACCCCCAATAATCCTCTTCATGATGGAGGGATAATTATTCAAAATGGCAGGATTATGGCTGCGGGATGTTTTTTCCCTTTTACTGAAAATGAAGATTTAAGCCGGATATTCGGTATGCGTCACCGTGCTGGCTTGGGGCTAACCGAAGAAACTGATGCGATTGTAATTATTGTTTCTGAGGAAAGACAGAATGTATCTTTAGTCCATCAAGGTAGATTATATAAGGACTTGGGTCATCAGGAGATTATTGCTAAGGTAAAAGAGATTTTTAAGGCATGAAGATAAATAAAATCAATATCGGTAATTTTTTTAAACACCACTTTTTATTAAAGCTTATCTCGCTTATTTTAGCGATTGTGCTGTGGTTTTATATAAAAGGCGAAATAGGAAATTTTAAAAAATAAATATGCCAAAGTTAGGTGTAAACATAGACCATATCGCCTCGGTTAGAGAATTGCGTAAAGGAATTGAACCCGATCCTGTCTTGGCTGCAATTATCTGTGAAGCAGAGGGTGTAGATAGTATCGTAGTGCATTTAAGGGAGGACAGACGCCATATTAAAGAAAAGGATCTTTACCTATTAAAAAAGATAGTAAAGACAAAACTGAATCTTGAGATGTCTATTGCACCAGATATTGTGGAGATTGCCTGTAAGGTTAGACCCGATCAGGCAACCTTAGTTCCGGAAAAAAGAAAGGAACTTACTACCGAAGGTGGATTGGATGTGTTAGCTAATTTTAAAAAACTGAAGAAGGTTATAGAAAAATTAAAAAATGCAGGTATAATAATAAGTCTGTTTATTGATCCAGATAAAAAGCAGATTGACGCCGCGCAGAAACTTGGAGTAAAGATGATTGAATTGCATACGGGTCGTTATGCGGAGGCTAAAAATGAAAAAGAACAGGATAAATATTTTAAGGAGTTAAAAGAGGCAGTCTATTATGCTAAGAAGAAGGGATTAACAGTTAATGCCGGTCATGGTTTAAATTATTATAATGTGTCTCGCATTGCTCGGATAGAAGGGATTGAAGAGTTAAATATTGGTTATTCCATTATATGCCGGGCAGTTTTGGTGGGTTTAGCCCAGGCAGTAAGGGAGATGAAGAGGTTAGTGCATGGCTGAAAAGATTATCGGTACAGGTGTAGATATTACCGAGGTTAGGCGTCTACGGCAGGCAATTGAAAGATGGGGGGAGGAGTTTCTTAAACGCATTTTTACTAATGAAGAGCTTAATAATGCTAAAACAAGAGAGAGTTTCTACCAACATCTTGCCGGTAGATTTGCTGCTAAGGAGGCGGTATTTAAGGCATTGGGTAATAAGGGCTTAACCTGGAAGGATGTCCAGATTCTAAACGATAAAGATGGTAAGCCCTATTGTTTGCTCTTTAATAACAAAAATAAAAAACTTGATGTACATATTTCTATCTCCCATGTAAAAAATTATGCGGTTGCCCAGGCGATTATTACACAGAAGGCCTGATGCCCATAAAGGGGATTTTGGCCATGTATTTATATTAGCAGGTTCTATCCGATTTTCCGGGGCAGCGGTATTGTGTGCAGAATCAGCCATGCGTTCAGGGGCAGGGATGGTTACCTTAGGTATCCCTAAAAGCATAAATAACGCCCTTATAAAGATAAAACCCAAAGAGGTGATGACCTTGCCTTTAGCAGAAACAAAGGAAGGCACATTGAGTATAAAGGCTTATGATAAGATAAAGGAATTTGCAAAAAATATTGATGTTTTAGCCATAGGTCCGGGGCTTACACAAAATAAATCAACAAAAGGTTTGGTGCGCAGGATTATCCTAAAGATTAATAAACCCTTGGTTATCGATGCGGATGGTTTAAATGCCCTGGCGGGATATTTAGAGATCTTACATAACAACAGATCCAGGATAATGCCGATAGTATTAACCCCGCATCCGGGTGAAATGGCACGATTAATGAATATAAATATAAAAAGGGTTCAGGCAAATAGAGAAGATACTGCTAAAAGATTGGCTACAGATTATAAGGTAACTGTGGTTTTAAAAGGTCATCGTACTGTGGTCGCAGATTATAAAGATAATTTATATATAAATAAAACCGGTAATCCCGGGATGGCTACTGCAGGAAGCGGTGATGTTTTAACCGGAATGATTGCCTCCTTTTTAGGTCAGGGTTTGGATGCTTTTGCGGCAGCCAAGTATGCAGTGTATCTTCATGGTTTAGCAGGAGATTTAGCGGCTAAAGAAAAGACACAGATTAGTATGCTTGCCTCAGATATAATCCAGAAGATTCCTGAGGCAATAAGATTAAGTTCTTAAGATGCTGGCGTGGCGCAATGGCAGCGCAGCTGATTTGTAATCAGCGGGTTGGAGGTTCGACTCCTCTCGCCAGCTTTATTTTAAGGAAATAACCAATCCTAAAGGGATATAAGAAAAGAATTAGAAGATAGGATGGGCAGGTACCCAAGTGGCCAAAGGGGGCAGACTGTAAATCTGCTGCACAACTGCTTCGTAGGTTCGAATCCTACCCTGCCCATTTAAAATTTATGCGGGAGTAGTTCAATGGCAGAACAACAGCCTTCCAAGCTGTATATGCGGGTTCGATTCCCGTCTCCCGCTCCATAGCCAGAGATGGAAAAGGAGTTTTTAGAACCGGTTTTTGTGGATGCCTTTGATTTAGATGATGCCTGGTTCCAGTGTCTCTGCAAGATCTTAGAAAAAGGTCATATCTATAAAATTACCAGAGGCAGTTATGAAGGACAGAGAAGATTAGAGTTTGACTTTGTGGTTGTAAGGGTAAGAAGACCCGGTCATCAAATTATTCCTATAATCCCGGAAGGGATGTCTATACCTGCTCCCACAGATATGGAATACATACAGGGTTATTTAAATTATCTTCTTACAGCAGTAAAAACAGAAAGTGAAGACTATACTTATGGAGAAAGACTCGTTGAACCGAAGGTAAGGGTAAAAGAAAGAATAAATGGTAAGGAGATGATTAAGGAAATGCCTTTAAATGTTAATCAGATTGAGGAGGTAATAAAGATTTATAAAGAAAAGGGATTTGGGACTAACCAGGCAATTATGGAGATCGGTATGCCTTCAGATATAAAACTGGTTGATCCCCCTTGTTTAAGATTGATTGATACGCGTGTTCGTTATGGTAGATTGCATTTTATTTTATACTTCCGCTCCTGGGATCTTTGGGGAGGATTTCCTTCTAATTTGGGTGGATTGCAATTGGTAAAACAATATATGGCTGAGGAGATTGGTGTGGGTGATGGTGAGATTATCGCGGTAAGCAAGGGACTACATCTTTATGAATATAGCTGGGATTTAGCCAAGATAAGAACAGGAAAGACTGATCTTAAGATAGGATGAAAGAAAAATATAAGGGACCTGAACGGCGAAGATTTACCCGAATTGATTATGCTGTTCCGCTTGACTACCGAATTTGTAAGAGGTCAACTATTCAGAAATTACTTCAAGGATATACCTCTAATATTAGTGAGGCAGGGATTATGTGTCAGATAAATCAGAAGGTTAAGCCCAATGATCTCCTCTGGTTATCCTTTAATCGAAACACATTAAGTATATGTGAGCAACTAGAGAAGAATTGCTTTATCTATCAAAGCGGTATTATTGGTAAGGTGGTCTGGGTAAAGAAAAAAACCAAGGATAAATATAATGTTGGCTTAAGGTTTATTACTCGCCAGGAAAAAAATCTAACAAATATCTATCCGAAGTTCTATTTCTTAGAAAAGCTAAGGGAAAAACAAGAAAAATGAATATCTCTATCTTAGGTGATGGAGGTTGGGGCACTACCTTAGCCATCCATCTTTTTAAGAGAGGTTTTAAGGTTAGTCTCTGGGGTGCATTTGTGGATTATGTGGAATATTTAAAGAGAAAAAGGATAAATAGCAGATTTTTACCCGGTATCCGGATACCTAAAAAGATTAATATAACCTCAAATTTAGATGAGGCGGTTAAGGATAAAGATTTAATAGTCTTTGCCATCCCTTCCCAATATCTCCGCTCTGTTTTAGAAAGATTTAAGTTAATAGATTACCCAAAAGATGCTCTCTATTTAAGTGTAATTAAAGGAATAGAATGCGGTTCTTTAAAGAGGATGTCGGAGGTAATTCATGATGAATTAGGGGATATAAAATTAGGGGTCATGTCTGGTCCTACCATTGCTTATGAGCTAGTTAGAGGTTTTCCGACCACTGCAGTTGTTGCCTCGGATAATCCTGATTTAAGAAAGATTCTTCAGGATATCTTTATGAATGAGAATTTTAGGATTTATACCAATGATGATGTTACAGGTGTAGAATTGGGCGGGAGTCTTAAAAATGTTATTGCCATTGCCTGTGGAATCTCCGATGGTTTAGGTTTTGGTACAAATACTAAGGCAGCGCTTTTAAGCAGGGGATTAGTGGAGATCTCTCGTTTAGGCATAGCAATGGGTGCAAAGGCAGAGACCTTTGCTGGATTAAGTGGCCTGGGTGATTTAGTTACCACCTGCATCAGTGCCTATAGCCGAAACAGATTTGTGGGAGAACAGATTGGTAAGGGAAAAACCTTAAAGCAGATAACCCAGAAGATGCAGATGGTTGCTGAGGGCATCTCTACTACCAAATCTGCATATGCTTTAAGTCAGAAATACAATGTAGAGATGCCGATAACCAAGGAGGTTTATTATGTTCTTTATAAAAATAAATCTCCTCTTAAAGCAGTAAAGGATCTTATGGGTCGGCAAAGGAAAGAGGAGTTAATTCCATAAGGAGGAAGGATGAAAAAGATAAGGATAGAAAAGCCAAGTGAAGAAAGATTAAAGAAATCAGGGGTCTTTTCCTGGCCAATCTGGGAAAGGCAGATCTCTAGATTTGACTGGAAATATGATACGGATGAGACCTGTTATTTTCTTGAAGGAGAGGTAGAGGTCATTACTGAAGAGGGAACAAGTTACCGGATTAAAAAAGGTGATTGGGTAGAATTTCCTAAGGGGCTTAAATGTGTTTGGGATATAAAAAAGCCGGTGCGTAAGCATTATAAGTTAGGTTAATTAGGATTTTTGTGCGTAGATTAGAGAATCGACAGAATAAATACCTTCAAATAAAGTTATTTAATCTGCGTAATCGATCTTTTCAATATAAAAGAAGTAAGCGTAAAGGAAGGTTAGACCGTCGCGATCCTCCTTAATTTCCTCTTAAAACCAATATTTCCGATTTAAAATACGATTATCTTCTACAATGCCCTATCTTTTTAGGCATGAGTGAAAAGACAACCCGCTCATCCGCCCGAGCAAGAAGAAGCAAATGGGCTTAGATGAACTAAAAGATATTTGACTAATGAGAATAATGTAGGATAATAAAGAATAGTAATATGGATACAGAAATCTTAACCTTTCAAGAGGCAAGGAGATTTCTAAAGGTAAGTAATTCTACTC
>JAMWCL010000004.1 GCA_023819035.1 Candidatus Omnitrophota bacterium | reverse complement strand
ATTATAATAAATTTATATTTATTTGTCAAGATATTTCTTTTAAATATTGCACAACAAATTAGACAAAAAATAATCCTCTCACGACGAGAGGGTATATCAAAATCCTATTTTTCTGTCAAAGTTCCGTAAAAAAGATAAATCCTGAAGCGGTCTTAGCAATAAATAACCCTTTCGCTTAATAATTTTTTATTTCTTGCGGAATATCCGGTTTTCTAAGTCCACTTTTTCGAAAATATCCTTTACCTCATCCCATATAGTTTCCACCTTGCCTAACACCAGATAACCGCCTGACTTTAAAAATTTGTAGAATTTGGTAAACAAGATGTCTTGGAGACTGCGGTTAAAATAAATAAAGACATTTCGACAAAGGATTATATCTAAATCTTTAATCTGGGGCTCTTGCAGGATTAGGTCCATATGTTTAAATAAGACCATCTTTCTTATCTCAGGAATTATGCAGTAGCGTCCATCTTCGTAAGTAAAATATTCTTTTAAAACTCTCGGAGAGACATTTTTCAAACTCGCTAAGCTATATTCTGCCTTCTCCCCATTCCTTAATACCTGTTTATCAATATCGGTAGCCAAGATCTCCACACCTTTAAATTTATCCGGAGGATAATCTTTTAAGATTTTTTTTATAAGAATGGCTATTGAATAAGGTTCCTCTCCATTAGCACAGCCTGCTGACCAGATCTTAAGGGATTGATTGGTTTCGACCCTTTCTTTAATAAGTTCTTTTAGGATTTTTTCTATTACCTCCCAGACTGGAGGGTCACGGAAGAATTCTGAGACATTAATGCAGAGGGCCTCAAAGAGTTTTTCATATTCCTCAGGAGTTTTGTTGAGAAGTAAAAGATATTCGGCATAGGATTTCACCTTATTTGCATGCATCCTTAAGGCGAATCTTCTTTTTAAAATCCCCTCTCGATAATGCCGAAAATCTAATCCTCTATCTTCATAGATCTTATTAAGGAGTAATCTAAATGCCTGTTTTTTATCTTCATTTAATTCATGTGGAGGATTTTTACTGATCCTGTCTATTGTATTTAAAACCTCTTTGGCAATTCTTGCTTGATATTCAAGGCGGGTCTGCTCAATTACTGCTCGCATACCCGCTTCTTCAGTAGAAACATATTTAGGTGGGATATTAGAGAGTGCTTCTGCAAGCATTGCGTTTCTGCAGAGAGGGCAGGTACAGATGTCATATCGCAAAGAAAGAGAAACGTTAAGATACTCTCTTACAATATCCTCCACAATATTCTTAACCTTTTCAGCCATCAAAAATAAAATATACCATAAATCAGGTAGATTGAAAAGTATTTTTTTATATTTTACTGGCTTTTTCATTTTAGATATATTATAATTTATATTAGAGGATATAAAAGATGAACAGAGATGAATAAGGTTTTAAGGAAGGGATATAATTTTATTGAAGTGGTGATGATAATTCTAATTATCGGTATCCTTGCGGGATTAAGCATCCCTCGTTTTGCCAGTTTCTCTATGATAAAATTAAGCGGAGCGGTTAAAAAAACTGTTTCTGATATTAGATATATTCAACAATTAGCGATTAGTCAACACCAAGATTATTACCTAAACTTTAATGCTATTACCGATACCTATGAGGCACGCCGGGTCTTGGATAATGCTTATGCAATTGACCCTTTCACTAGAGCGAATATGCAAACTAATTTTACTACCGACCCACAATACAGGGGTATCGATATTACAGGGGTTAATTTTGGCGGAACAAGCTCTTTGCGCTTTAATTGGAAGGGAGAACCGCAGGATGCCAATGGCAATCCTTTAACTAATAGTGGCTGGATTAATCTATCTTACGGAGGAAATAATATTACAATTTATATTAGTCCTAATACAGGAAGGATAAATTGGTAATAAAAAGAAAGGCTTTAACTTTAATTGAATTAATTACAATCATTGTTGTCTTAGGCGTGGCTATCCCGGTGCTTTTAAGGATGTGGGCAGAGGTGGCTTTAAGGTCCAGTCGCTCTGAAGCAATTGCTGAGGCAACTTTTTATGCCGAAGAATTAATGGAGGAGATAAAATCAAAAGAATTTGTTGATCCCCAGGATAGAAGCAATCCTAATTTAGGTCCTAATAGTGGAGAAAACCAAAGGTTAGATTATGATGATGTAGATGATTTTAATGGCTATTTGGATAGTCCTGCGCCTGGATATACACGTCGCTGTATCGTAGATTATGTTACCTTAAATACAAATATCTGGGAGAGTTCAGCAAGTACAACGAATTTTAAACGTATCACTGTCTCGGTTTTACGCAGTGAACAATTAGCAGGTGAGGTTAGTTTGGTAACAATTGTGACATTTTATTAAAGATTTATGGGAGAAATAAAATAATGATACATAAGAAAAAGGGCATAACTTTAATTGAATTAATAATGGTAATTATAATTGTAGCGGTTTTAGTAGGGGTGTCTAGCATGTATATAAAAGAAATTATTGATCTGTGGCGTTTCTTAAGCTTTCGTAACGAGGTAGTCTCAGAGGTAAGGCTTGCCCTGAGTCGGATGCAACGCGAGATAAGAGAGGTAAGAGATAGCCTCTCTATATCGGTTGCTTCGGTAAATCAATTTCAATTTACCGATATAAATGAGAATAGTATAAACTTCTATCTCTCCGGTAATAATCTGATGCGCAATTCTTATATTTTAGCAGGCAATGTTACGAGTTTAAAATTTTGTTATTATAACTTTGATAATCAACCAAGTTGTTTACCTGAATGTAATTGTAGTGTTTCAAATTTTTCCGATATCTCTCGGATTGTTATAGAGATTCAAGTAACTTCGGGTGGACAAACAAAGATACTTCGGACACAGGTATATCCGCGAAATCTATAAAATAAGGAGATAAAATGAGTAAGTTCCGTACACCGAATAAGAAGGGGGTTGCCTTAATTATTGTGGTTTCCGCGATGATACTTTTTGCCATTTTAGGCTGGACCTTAGCAATAATGCTGTCTTCAAGTTTTGAGGTTAATCTGCGTAATCTTGAATCTGAAAATGCATTATATATTGCTGAGGCAGGCATACAGTGGGGGTTGAATCAACTATGGGCAGATCCCTCTTGGAGGACAAGTACAGATGATGATTGTTTAGATGCCACTGATTGGATTACCCATTCTTTGTTCCCCGGTCAATATAGGGTTTGCTGTCGTAATGCCACCTCCGAAGAAGAAGGGGTGGTGATTATTTCTGGTGGTTTTGTGCCCTCACAGACAAATTATCGCGCGACGCGTCTGGTAAAGGTAGAGGTAAGTTTTGGAACCATTGATAAGGCAGTTAACTGTAGATATCTCTTTGATTGGTCCGCTATGGATAGCGGTTCCTATATCAATGGAGATATAGTAGTTACTGACCGACCTGACCCTATAACCGGTGATGGATATGAAGGTAATGGTAGTTTACCCCATAATCAAGAGGTAGATTTCGCTGTACCCGATACCTGCCCGGAAGATAAACATTTTTCAAGAGAGACCTCACCCAATGACAATAGTTTCTTAAAGATTGATATGGCTCAGATGGAACAAGAGATTGCTGATGAGAATCCCTCACGGGTCTGGTCACCGGCAAGAGCAGGCAAGATTGCAAGTATTCAGACAGTAGCAGGTAAAAGTATAATTACCTTCGAGAGTGATTTCTTTGATACCCCTTATTCAAGCTTTGACGGTCAAAGACTTAGAAATACTACCATGGGTTCGTTTCAGATAGGAAGTTGGGCAGAAATCGATACAGGGGGTGTTTTAGATAGGAGAACAGTAAGGTTAACTACCGTAGTAAACTGGAATGTAGGAGATAATATTTATCTTTTACCTATGATTTCCTCCATCTCTTTATACGGTGGTAATTGGTCAACAAGAACCTATCAGATTAGCTTTACTTGTAATATTCCGATGAGTGTGGGTAATGCTGTAACTAATTTCTCAAAAGGTGGTAACCGCTGGAGTTATACAAATTGGGGAGTGATTACCTATGTAAGTTCGGGAGCAGGAGCAACGACAATTAGGGTTAATTTTGATAATTCTGTAGGTAGTCCACCTAATTGGACAGTAGGAGAGTATCTTGGAGAGGTAAGGAGATTTTCGGCAAATGCCAATAGTCAACTCTGGTATCTAAAAGGAGATCTGCTTTTTGATGCAAGGAATGGAAACGCGAATTTCCAAATGTCCAGTTTTATCACCGAGGGCGATATTGGTCTTGTGGGTCAGGGCTTTTTAAGATTTCGCGCCCACAATAGACGCTCAGCAAACCAAACCTATCCAAATATCGCTACGGAAAATGGCAATATTTTCTCTAGTGCCCACCAGCCATTCTTTGATGGTTTGGTTTATGCTGCAGGAGAGATTAATGCGATAATGAATAATCAAGCCACCGGCAATGTTTATTTTATCGATGGTATCGATGGTGTTTCTATATACGGATATAATATAACCTTGGATGGTTTATGCCGATTAACTTTTGATACCTGTCAGAGAAAAGGACCTTCTAAATGGACAGATGAAGATGCCTTCTTTCCTTGCCTTGCAGGGTTTAGCTGGAGAGAGATCTCCCAGATACAATAAGATAAGAATTTATAAATATCTTATCTAAATAGGAGGTAGAGGATGTTTAAAAAAAATATTTTTTTTATCTTCTTAATTACCCTCTTTTTAATCACTGCCCTTAATCTATTAAGAGCCCAGAATTATCCCCAGGATCAGATCTTTATTGAAGATTTAGCGGACCGACTTAAAGAAGTAGAAGCCAAACTTGATCGGGTGCTTATCCAATTAGAAAATCAGAAGCAAATCCTTCAGAAATTAGACCTTATCCTTAATACCCAAAGCCAGATGCAACAAGAACTTCAGGTAATTAAGGTCCGCGCTACCCGCTAAGAAAGACATATAACAGTGATAACTAAAATCCCTTGACAGTGCTTTGGAAAATCTGTAAAATAATTATAATTAAATAAGTTAGCGTTGGGTAATCTTTTGACAAAACAGGACTTCTCTTAAAATGGTAGATTCTTTAAAGGAATCTCAGATTAAAAAAAACCAGTTAATCGATCTCTCTAAACTTAAGCTCTCACCAGAAAAAATCCTTTCTTCAATTAAGAGTTTCTTTGCCTCCACTCAAAATGTGATTGGTTTAGATATAGGCTCCAGTCACATAAAGATTGTTCAACTTCAAAAGATAAGAACCGGTTATGTTATTACCAATTATATTACACGGGCAATCCCTTCTACTGCTAAAGATACTTTTCAACAAAAAAGAAGATTTGTTCGGGAATTTGTTAAACAGTTTATTGCCGATGCACGGGTAAAGACTACCTTAGGACGTACTGCTATCTCAGGCAAAGGCGTATTTATTCTTTCCTTAATCATTCCTGCCTTAAGTAAGAAGGATCTTAGGGGAGCGGTAAGTATTGAGTTAAAGAAGCGACTTCCTTTTCAAACCGATCTTTCTAATGTTTTTTTTGACTTCTTCGTTACCGATGAGATACATGATGAAGGTGGAGGGGTGAATCTTCAGGTTACCTGTATTGCCTGCGACCGCTTTGTGCTTGATGAGCAGGTGCAATTATTAAAAGAGATGGGCTTAAGACCGCGCAGTATAAATGTAATTCCTGATGCAATTGGAAATCTTCTGCCATATTGTCTTGAGATTACTCCCGATAAGACCACCGTAGTCTTGGATATAGGTGCCTCCTGCTCATTACTTAATTTTTATAAAGGAAATGCCTTACAGTTTTCGCGCGAGATTCCGGTAGCAGGCGAGCATCTCACAAGAGCGTTGACTAAGACAATTACTACCTCCTTGGGAACAGTAAATATTTTGGCGGAGGATGCAGAAAAGATTAAGCGACAATGTGGCATTCCTTTGGATGATGACGCTCAGACACAATATCTTACGGATTTTGGAGTAATATTAGGTAATCAGTTATCCTCCCTATTAAGGCCTACCTTAGAAAGATTGGTTACAGAGATTAACCGCACTATAAGTTTCTACATTAAGACATTTAAATCTGAGCCCATTGAAGAGTTATATCTTACCGGTGGGAGTGCACGTTTAAAAAATCTAGATAAATTTCTCTTATATAATCTTGAGGGATTAAAGAAGGTAGAGATACTTAACACCCTGCAAGCGTTAAAGGGTTGGCAGGACACCAGTGTATTTAAACAAGAGATGGTAATGGAGCAGGTTGCCAGTCACATGGCGGTATCTTTTGGTCTTTGCTTAGGAAATGGAGGAAAGGTAAATCTCCTTCCTTTAAAAGAAAGAGTGGAGCAGAAAGTCATCTTCGCTACTACCCTCTTAAGAATAGTTTTTCCTTTACTACTTACTTTTAGCCTTTCTTTTTATGGATTAGCTTATGCCAATGCCTTAAGATATAAAATCTGGTTAAGTAAACTGGAGGCAGAGATAAATCGTTTAGAACCAATTGCCTCTAAAGCGAGGGAATATGTTCTTACCAAAACAAAACTGGAACAGAGGAAGGAATTAATAAAAAAAGCAGAAGGTAGGCAACCCATCTGGTGGGGTATATTAAAAGAATTAAGTAATATTACCCCTAACGATGTTATTTTAAACCGCATCGCGATCCCGCAGAAAAAAGAACCCCGCCAGATTCATTTAGAAGGAAAGATTTTTGCTCGCTATACTATTGTTGATCTGGCACTTTCTCAGTATCTTATGGCTTTAGAAGAATCACCATTTTTTAAACATGCGCAATTGGTTACAAGCAAAAAGGATATGTACTCTTCAATTCCTGCAGCAAACTTTGAAATTATCTGCGAACTTAATTATTAAATAAGATGTTTAAAGAGCCCCAAAATAGAATGTTGAATATCTTCCTTAGTTGTTTGGGCTTTCTTATTTTTCTATTGGGATTATATATTTTTTTAGGTAGACCCGCAATACAATATGAAAGAAGGTTGCGTCAGGAATTAAAGGCGAAGCAAGATAAGATTAAAGAATCCGAGATGCTTATCCGAAATTTTCCTGACCCACAGAAAGCACTGGAGGAGATTCAGAAAAAAAGTGAAGAGCTTAAAGAATTAGGGATAAGTAGAAAACAATTGCCCCGGGCTGTTCAGTTATTAGGCCAAATCGCAAATAGACTAAATATCAAAAAGATTATCTCGATAAGACCCCGCGAAGATATAAAGGATGAAAATGAGAGTTTACCTTTAGGGGTTACCAAGACTTATATTGAGGTAATCGTGAGCTGTCCTTATCGTTTAGTAGGTGAATTTATAAAATCTATTGCTGAATCACCCCTTGCTTTTAAGATCGAGACATTGATTTTAGAACCAACGAGCATTGAGCCGCAATCACCTGGTTCAGAAAAGATAGGCAAAAAATCTGAGTCATCTGCTAAGGAGATCCTGGCTACAATGCTTTTAAGTACCTATATGATTTGGGAACTTTAGAATGGATAAAAAAATCAAGGAACTGATTATTACAGGAATTTTAAGTGTAGTTTTTATTATGGTGATAATGAATAATCTTAAGACCACCAGTAAAAAAAGAAAACCTCCTATTGCCCCTCCGAAATCGACAACCTCCAGTCTTTCTAGTAATAAAGCAACCCCTGTTTTTACTGAGACCCCCTTAGATGAGAAGATATTGAATTTACAAAAAGAGCGTTTAAACCTTAGCTGGGGCAGGGATCCCTTTAGTTTAGAAAAAGGCAGTGAATTTGTTCAAAGTGAGCTTCATCTTAAAGGTATTTCTTTTGGCGCAGATAAAAGAGGATACGCCTTTATTAATAATGAGATAGTTAAAGCCGGAGATAGGGTGGGAGATTATGAAGTGGTTTCTGTTGAGAAGGATAAGGTTACGCTACAACATCGGGATGGTCAAATATTTTATTTAGGATTACCCAAAGATTAAATCGAGGTGAAAGATGAAGAAAAAAAATAAAGGATTGATTTTTCTATTTATGCTTACATTTATTTTATTACCGTACTTGGATTATGCTCAGGAGACCGAATACCAAATTATTGAGTTTTTGGAATTCCGCGAGGTGGATATTAAGGATGTGCTTCGTCAATTAGCTAAACAATATAATCTAAATATTGTGTTCTCAGAGAAGGTCACCGGATTAATTACGGTGCAGTTAAGTAATGTAACTTTGGAAGAGGCATTGGATTCCATTATTACCGTAAATGGTTTTGTATATACTCGTAAAGGAAAGGTAATTAAGGTTACCACTCCTCAGGAGGCGTTACAGGAAGGAAAACAAACCCGGCTTTTTAAGTTAAATAATGCCAGCGCTCTCAGTCTTAAGGAAAGTTTAAAGAAAGTTTTAACTCCTGATGGCTCGATAGAGGCGGATGCCCGTTCAAATTCTTTATTAGTAACCGATACACTTTCCGTAATAAATAAGATCGAAAATATGATTCCCACCTTAGATGAGATTACTCCCCAGGTATTGATTGAGGCAAGGTTTATTGAGACCTCCTTAACCAATACAGAAAGATTGGGTATTGACTGGACAACAACAATTGAGACCACCTTAGCACAATCTGCTTATCAATTCCCATATACACTTAAGAGTAATTTTAAGTTTGATCCGCAAGTAACTACAAATATTGATCTTGCTACCCTGGATTTTACCAAGGTTAAAGCCATATTTGACTTTTTGCAGTCGCGTTCTGATGCTAAACTTGTGGCTAACCCACGTATTGTCACAATTAATAATCATAAGGCAAGGATACATGTGGGAAGGAAGATCCCCATCCCTAGATATGAACGAAATGCTGAGACAGGTAGGTGGGAGATGACTGGCTGGGAAATGGAACCCGAAAAGGTAGGGGTTGTCTTAGAGGTTACTCCCCAGGTTAATCCTGCGAATAAAATAAAATTAAACCTTAAACCGGAAGTAAGTGAAATCGTTGATTGGATAACTGATGAGGATGGAAACAAACAAAGACCGATTACCTCTACTCGTGAAGCAGAAACTGAGGTGCAAATACAAGACGGTCAAACCGTAGTGATTGGGGGATTAGTAAAGAATAAAATAAAAACTACAATAAACAAAATTCCAATTCTCGGTGATATTCCACTACTTAATTTTTTATTTAGCCAAAAGGAGCTGGGAACTGAAGAGGATCCTAATGAAAAAACCGATTTGCTTATCTTTGTTACCGCACGTATCCTTAGAGAATCAAAAAATAAGCTTATTGCTTGGGAATCAGAATTAGTAACCTTACCTGTTGAACCTTTTAAATTAGAGTTAAGACCGATTAGATAGAATGGTCAAATCAAAAGGAGTAGAGATATGAAAGATAAAAAAAATCTATTTTTAACAATCCTTTTTGCATTTATAGCTTTAGTCTTTCTGATTTTTTTAACCTTAGAAAAAGGTCTTTTCTTAAATATAAAATCACAAAGATTAGCTTTAGATAGATTACAAGTCCAGGTTAAGCATCTCAGGAGTGTCTTAGATGCTATCCTGAAAGAAAATATTTTATTGCAGAAAGATCTCTCTTATCAGAAAGAAATTCTGCAACTGACAAATGAAAATAAACAACAATTAGAAGAAAGATTGAAAGAATCGATAGCAAAAGAACAAGAGCTTATCGCCCAGTTAAAGCAGAATAAAATAAAGAAAGAAAATGAAGAATTAAAGATTCTCATTAAAAAATTGAAAGAATATAATTTTAACTTAAATAAGGAACTGGAGAGATTAAATATAGAATTAAAGAGGATGAATCAAGAGTATTCAAAGCTACTTAAAGAAAAACAGTCAGGTTTAGAAGAGAAAGAGCTTCTAATTAAACAAAAACAAGAAGCACTTTTAAAACAAAAAGAACTTGAGGATAAACTGAACTCATTTGTACAGACAAATCAGAAACTTCAGGAACAGATAAATTCACTTAATGTTGAATTAGCACGTTTAAATCAAGATTATGTATCTTTAAAGACAGAGGAGAAGAATTTAAGGGAGCTTATTGAGAAAAAGGATATAGAGTTAGGCAAAAGAGCAGATAAGATATTGGGCTTAGAGACTAAATTAATAGATACAGAAAACAAAAGTAAAAAGCTAGAATCGGATTTAGAAGATTTCAAAAAAGAAAATATTAACTTAAGAGAAAGGTATGTGGCACTTCAATTGGAAAAAGAGGATTTGAATTTACGTTTAAATCAAACTAATCTTTATTTAAACGATCTACAGAAACAATTAATCCAGATAGGGCAATTAAATATCCAGATAGGGCAATTAAATACAGATTTACAGGAAAGATTTAAGAAATTTAATGAGCTTTTTGGTAAACCTTTATCTTCTACTTCTTCACAAACAGAAGCTGAGCCAGAATCAAGCAAAAAGATAGAGGTGCAGTTATATCCTGAAAATAAAACCGAGGTAAAAAATGAAAAATAATTACCGATATTTTAAGTTTATTGGTTTATTTATCTTGGTAATGTTTATGGAAATTTTTCATATGAATTTGTTTGCTGAACAAGATAAAATATTATCTACCGAAGAAAAGATACAGAAGGCAAAAGAGCATTATCTAAGAGGAAAGCAATTAATTGAAACGCAGGATTTCCAGGCAGCAGATGAGGAGTTTAAAAAAGCACAGATCCTTTTAGAATCACCTTCATTGGAACTACAAACACTGGTAGGATCAGTTAAAGAAGATAAAGCTCCAGTTACGGAAGAATCCCAGGAGGCTGAATTAAAATCAGGAGGAGAAACTGCGGTTACCTTAGCCAGAACTGCTATGGAATTAGACCAGAAGAATCAATACGAAGAAGCAATTACATTTTATCTTAAAGCTATTCAACTTCAACCTCAAAATAGTAATCTTTATTATAATTTAGGTGTAGAGTATATTAAAATAAATCAGTATGCTCAAGCAGAGGAATCTTTTAAAATGGCAGTTAAATTAAATCCTAAAGACAAGGATGCTTATTATAATCTAGGGATTCTCTACGATAGTTATCTTATCAATAAAAAAGAGGCAATTAACTGTTATCTACGGTATTTAAAACTTGCCTCAAACAAAGAGGAGATTAAAAAGATAAAACAAAGGATTGAATATTTAAAAAAGGGGTTAGGTATCAAATGACCGATGAGGAATTAGAAAATCTACTCCTTAGTTCGGGGCTTGTCTCTCCAGAGGATTTGGCACAGGCAGTTGATGAAACAAAAAAATTAAAAAGGCCTTTAGAAAAGATAATCATCGATAGGCATCTTTTAACCCGTGCCTCTTTATACGAGACTATTGCCCAGCATTTAGGGTTTTCTTATGTAAATTTAGAGAATCTTCAGCCCAATGAAGAATTGATTAAGATAATGCCCATGGATTTAGCTAGACAAACCCAGTCTATTCCCATTATGATTGAGAATGGTAAATTACATATTGCAATGGTCGATCCTACCGATCTTTATTATGTTGATCGCATTCAGCTTCATACAAATATGCCTCTTGAGATCTATTTATCATCGCCCGAAGAAATAAAGGAAGCTCAGAATAAATTATATTCAGAACGCAAGATTACTAAGGACTTCTTAGATGATTTAAAGGCTAAGACCTCATCTGAATCAAAAGGAACCGCAGGAGAAGGCAGTACAGTTATTCAGTTAGTAGATTTAATTATTGCTCAAGCAGTTCGTGACCGCGCCTCTGATATCCATATTGAGCCAGAACAGGAGATAACGCGTATACGATTTAGAATCGATGGTATTCTTCATGAGATACCCTCACCCCCTAAAGAATGGGAGTCGGCAATAATCTCCCGTATTAAGGTATTAGCAGGTATGGATATCGCAGAGAGTCGAATCCCTCAAGATGGACACTTTCAGGCTAAATTTGAGGATCGTATAATCGATTTTCGTGTTTCTACTATCCCTACCGTATACGGAGAAAATCTGGTTATGCGTTTGTTAGATACCGCTTCCGTAATGATTGGTATTGAGAAACTAGGATTTAGTACCTATGAGGAACTAAAAAGATTTGAAAGTATAATCTCTAAACCCTATGGTATAATCCTCTCTACCGGTCCAACAGGTAGTGGTAAAACTACCACCTTGTATTCTTCCTTAATGAGAATAAATACTATTGATCGTAATATCGTTACAATTGAAGACCCTGTAGAGTATCGCTTAGGTCTTATTCGTCAGATACAGGTAAATCCCAAGGCAGGGATTACCTTTGCTAATGGCTTACGTTCTATCTTACGCCAGGACCCCGATGTAATTATGGTGGGAGAGATTAGGGATTTAGAGACCGCAATTATCTCAATTCAAGCCGCACTTACCGGACACTTAGTCTTATCTACCTTACATACTAACGATGCACCTTCAGCAGTGACACGTTTAGTAAATATGGGGGTTGAACCTTATCTTATCTCTGCCTGTCTTATTGGGGTGATGGCACAGCGTTTGGTGAGGGTAATCTGTGATAATTGTAAAGAACCCTATACACCATCTAAGGCGCTATTAGAAAGATGGGGGCTTTCAGGAAAGGAAAATCTTATTCTTTACCGAGGTAGAGGTTGCGAACAATGTAGAGGTACTGGATATAAAGGTCGAACCGGGATATTCGAGTTAATGATTATAGATGATGAGTTAAGAGAAATGATTATTTCTCAGGCTTCTACAGTAGCTTTGCGCAAGAAGGCACAGGAGAAGGGAATGCGTCTTTTAGCCGAAGACGGAGTCAGTAAAGTTTTAGCGGGTATTACTACTATTGAGGAAGTAGCTAGGGTTTGCGAAGAACAGGTAGAATTAAGGCCGCTTACGGAGGCAAAGGCTGAGGCATCACCAGCAGAACCTCAAATTCCACCAAAAGAAAAACCAGCGATTACTCCGGTAAGGGTCGATGCCTCGCAGTTAGAAGAATATCAAAAACGCATTGCCAATTGGTTAAGTCGAAGAGAGAAATAATCCAATGTATGAGCAATATTGGGGTCTTAACGAGAAACCATTTCAGAATACACCAGATCCACGTTATCTTTATCTTTCCGGTCAACATGAAGAGGCTTTGATGAAGTTAACCTATGTAATTGCTCAAGATTTAGGTTGTGGTATGCTTACCGGGGTATTTGGCTGCGGAAAAACCCTTATTGCAAAGGTCATATTAAATGATTTAGGTCAAGATAGGGTGCGTTGTGCTTTTATTACCAATCCTTGTTTTTTAGAGCCATCAGAGCTATTACGTGCAATAGTACGGGGGTTAAGTCCTGAGGTTACCTTGCCAGAGAAGAAAACCGAGTTATTAGCTGACCCCCTCCTTGAAAAATTAAATAATATTCTTTTAAATAACTTACGCGATGGCAAACAGAATGTTGTGATTATTGATGAGGCACATACGATTGAGGATATGCATATCTTTGAGCAGTTACGCCTTATCTTAAATTTTCAATCAGAAGATAGGTTCCTTTTAAGCTTAATTATTATGGGTCAGCCCGAATTAAAAGATAAAGTAGATGCGAGTAAACCTTTAAGTCAGAGGATCGCGGTACGCTGTAATTTGGAACCCCTTAAAGAAGATGATGTAACTAAATATATAAATCATCGTTTAAGGATTGCCGGTAGAAAGGATATAGATACTAATCCCATACTTTCTTCGGAAACAATAAAACAAATATTTAAACATACAGGTGGCATTCCGCGAAGGATCAATACCCTTTTAGATCTTTTACTTATGGAAGGCTTTGCCAAAAAGGTTTCAAGGATTGAACCGGATTTAATCAATTTGGTAATAAAGGATTTTAATTTTAGTTAAAATGCCCATCTATATTTATAGAGCAGTAGATTCGAAAGGGAAGATAATCAAAGGTGAATTGGAAGCAAGTGGTGAGGTAGAAGTTACCACCCAGCTTGCTAAGATCGGCTACATGCCGATAAGTATAAGTTTTAAGTCTCAAAAAGAAGCCTCTTTATTAGAGAATTTATTTAAAAAGACTAAAAAAGTTAGGATAGAATCCCTGGTCATCTTTACGCGTCAATTTGCCACAATTATAAAGGCTGCGGTTCCGATTATTGAGGGATTAGGGGTATTAGCAGAACAAGCCGATGATCTTGCATTAAAAACTGCTTTAAATCAGGTTACCCATGATGTAGAAGGAGGATTAAGTCTTTCTTTGGCGATGGCTAAGCATCCCGGGGTATTTTCTGATTTATACGTAAATACAGTTATTGCGGGTGAAAGCGCAGGGGTACTAGATAAAGTGCTCCTAAGACTTGCCCAGATGTTAGAAGAAGACCTTCAAACACGCACGAACATTAAATCTGCTTTAAGATATCCAATCATGGTGATAATTGCTTTATTTGTGGCTATCTTTGTATTATCTGTATTCGTTATTCCGCAGTTCGCCAAGATTTATATGAGCGCAGGGATTAAATTACCTTTACCTACTCAGATTATGATTTTTATAAGCAATGCTTTTAAAAATTATTGGTATATTACCTTTCCTTCCTTGATATTTTTGTTTGTCTTGTGCCGAACATTTATTAATACCAAAAAAGGAAGGTTTTGGTGGGATGGGCAAAAATTTAAGCTACCCATCGTAGGCAAGATTTATATTAAAATTACAATGTTACGTTTTGCCTCGATGTTAAGCGTACTTTATCAAGCAGGACTACCTGTGCTTAAGACATTAGATATTGTGGGTATGACGATTGGTAATGCGGTATTAACTAAAGAGATACAGAGGATAAAAGGTGATGTGGCGGATGGTAAGGGTATTTCCGGAGGGGTCTTAGAAAGTAAATACTTTCCTCGCTTAGTAGGATACATGATTTCTGTAGGAGAAAAAAGTGGAGCCTTAAGCTTAATGTTAGATTCCTTATGCGAATATTTTGGTCTAGAGGTAAGAACTACTATAAAAAATCTTACCACGATGATTGAACCAATTATGACTGCGGTATTAGGTGTTGTGGTAATGGGTATGGCTTTAGCGATATTCTTACCTTTATGGAATATGATTCAGGTATTTAAGGGTTCAGGTTAAAAAATGTTTGTTTGGTTAGTTA
Organism: Candidatus Omnitrophota bacterium; assembly: GCA_023819035.1. Lineage (GTDB taxonomy): Bacteria > Omnitrophota > Gorgyraeia > Gygaellales > Profunditerraquicolaceae > JAMWCL01. Next base: position 37,708 of record JAMWCL010000004.1, on the reverse strand, counting down.
TTGTCTTGATCTTTTTTATTATTTATGGTGTAGTTATTAGTTTTTACTGGGAATCTAAACTTAAAGAAAAGACCCGACGTATTAAGGAAACGGAAGCACAACTTATCCATATGGAAAAGATGGCTTCCTTGGGTACATTAGCGGCAGGTATTGCTCATGAGATAAATAATCCCTTGAGTTTCTTAATCAGTAATTTGGAGACCTTAAAGGATTACACACATCAATTAAATCAATCAATGACCTCTAACGATTTCCATATTCAGGCGATACTAGATGATTTAACCTCAATTGCACAGGAGTCATTAGAAGGTGCTTTGCGGATAAAAAGAATTGTTCAAGATCTGCGCACATTCTCGCGTCGCAAGGAAGAAACACAGAGGGTTCCCACTGATGTAAATCAGGTACTGGAGTCAACATTGGCTATAGTTTGGAATGAGATAAAATATAAAATCACCGTAATTAAAGACTACCAAGCGAAGACATCAATTCTTGCTGACCCCACGCAACTATCACAGGTATTTTTAAATATTTTAATAAATGCCAGTCAAGCTATAGAAAATAAAGGTACGATTACAATTTCAACTTATGAAGATACAAAAAATGTTTATATTAAAATTAGTGATACGGGTTGTGGAATTGCTCCTGAAATTTTACCCAAGATATTTGATCCATTTTTCTCTACCAAAAAAGGTACAGGCCTCGGTCTTTCGGTAAGTTATAATATTATTAAGCACCATGGAGGTGAGATAAAAGTAGAAAGTAAAGTAAACAAGGGCACTAGTTTTATTATCCAGTTACCCAAGGTTTAGTAAAAGGAGGAAGAACTATGGGTTGGGAAGAAAAAAGAAAATATCAAAGAGCTTATATTAAATTTCCGGTAGAATATCGTAGTCAAAATTTCTGGCAATATATTGATGCAACGGATATCTCAGCAGGAGGACTATTTTTGGTCACCAATAATGTAGAGCCACCTGGAACCAAGATCGAGGTAATGTTTGAATTGGGAGAAGAAAAAAAATTTGTTCATGCTGAAGGGGTAGTGGCCTGGAATAGAAAAGAACCGGCTCAAGATAGTGAAGGCAAGATTAATCCTGCAGGCATGGGTATTATGTTCACTAAGCTTACCCCCATGAGCGCCCAGGATTTTATTGATCAACTAGTAAAGACAATAAATATAAAGGAGGAGAAAAAGAATGGCTAAGCATACAATTCTTTTGGTTGATGATGAACGTAATATCTTAAATAGTTTAACTAGACTTCTAAAAACCGAGGATCGTCAGATTATTACTGCGGAGACCGCTACTGAGGCTTGGGAAAAGATTAAAAGTTTAAATGGTGTAGATTTAGTTATTACAGATTACCGTCTTCCTGATATTTCAGGTATTGAGTTTTTAATCAAGGTAAAACATGCTTATCCTGATACTGTTCGGATGCTTATTACTGGATATCCCGATCTATATTCAGCAATCCAGGCAATAAATATGGGGCAGGTCTATCGCTACATTCCTAAGCCATGGGATAATGAGGAGTTAAAATTAATTGTAAACCAAGCATTGGATTACTATGATGTGATTAGGGATAACCGGATATTACTCCAGATCGCCAGACAACATGCAGAGCTATTAGCAGAAGTAAAAAAGAGATATCCAGAGGTTTCTCAAAGTGATATTGCTAAATCGGGAGTATATATTATTGATGAACAGAAGGTTTCTCAAACATTGATAGAATTTATGAAGAAGTATTATCCTCATCAACTTAAGGAGTAATTATGCAAGATATAACCCTAAAACTTATTCAAGATAACTGGATTGATACACAACAGTTTAATCTTGCTAGTCAAGAGTCAGAAAGGACGGGAAAGTCTATCTGGGCAAGTTTAATAAAATTAGGTTTTCTTAGTTCAGAGGATGTTGCGATTTTTTTTGCTCAAGAAACAGGTATCCCTTATGTCCGGGTCTCCGATTATAGTATATCATCTGAAGTATTAAATTTAGTAGAAGAAGGTTTTTGTCGAGAAAACTTATTTATTCCCTTATTTAAGGTTAAAGAAAAATTATATATTGCAATGATAAATCCTTTGGATACTGCTTTAGTAGACAGGATTACTAAAATAACGGGTTTAGATATCGAACCTTTGATTTCTAATATTGAATCAATAAATAGCGCTTTAGATACCTACTATGGTTTATCTGAAGAGGCATTTGCGATAGAAAAATTTGTTTTTAAGCAACAGCCATTGCGTAAGATAGGTTATTGGCGAGAACAGGAACGCCTACCTTTAAAAATTCCGGTTTATTTACAGTTGGATGATAAAGAGATAAAATTACATTATTCTTCACCTATTGAAGGTACTACCTGTAATATATCTCACGGGGGAACAGCAGTAGGTTTAAACATATTTTTATTTATCCCCAAGGGTGTAAAAGTTAATTTGGAATTTAAACCTAAGCACGATTTAAATTCAAGTTCCCCATTGAATATCAAAGCAAAGGGTGAAATAATCTATTGCCGTATGGAAAAAGAGCAACGTTATTTTCTTGGCATAAAATTTATCCAAATAGATGATGAAAGTCGCAATAAGTTAATTACCTTGGCAGGTAAGTATGGACAAAAATAAGGCGGTTAGTTTAATAGGTGCGGTAATAGCCATTGCTTTTGTATGTTTGACTTTGGCTTTTTTTATTTCTAAGTTTTTACAGGAACGCATAAGAAATAATGAGGCTATGGCTCAACAGACACTAAAAACCATCTCTTTGGCTTTAGAAAAATATGCTCAGGATCATGAAGGTAGATATCCCGAGGATGAGAAAAAATTACTCTCAAAGCAAATGGGAGGAGAAGCGGATCTTCCTTATCTTAATCGCGCCTATTGTGGAAAAACAGAAAATGGCTATACCTATAATTGTGAATTTACATCTACTGGATATATCCTTACTGCCAGGCCTTTAAACTGTATTACCTTGGGTACAAAAAGTTTTACTTTTATCTCTGGCCGGTCTCTATCACAGGATGATACCTGTATTCCCTCCGGCAGTTAATTTTTAAACAATATTTTACCTTGACCATTTATATTTAATAATATATAATACAAATTCTAAAAATTGGAGGTATTAAGATGAATTTAGACAAAAAGATAGTATCTAAACAAATAACCGATCGACAAAAGGCCTTGGAACTTGCACTTGCTCAAATAGAAAAACAGTTTGGCAAAGGTTCGATAATGAAGTTAGGGGCTCAGGTAAAACAGGATGTAGAGGTTATACCCTCGGGTGCGCTTACCCTTGACTGGGCGTTAGGGGTGGGTGGGTTTCCTCGGGGAAGGGTTATCGAAATATTTGGGCCTGAGGCATCGGGAAAGACAACGCTTACCTTAAGTGTAATTAAGGAGATTCAAAAAAGAAATGGGGTAGCTGCTTTTATTGATGCGGAGCATGCTTTTGATTCTACATATGCTAAGATTGTGGGAGTAAATTTAGATGATCTGTTAATTTCGCAACCCGATACGGGAGAACAGGCATTAGAGATTGCAGAAACCCTAGTACGTTCTAACGCAGTGGATTTAATCGTGATCGATTCGGTAGCTGCGCTTACCCCGCGGGCGGAGATTGAAGGTGAAATGGGCGATGCCCATGTAGGTTTACAGGCAAGGCTTATGTCTCAGGCATTACGAAAACTTACGGCAGCAATCAGTAAATCGCACACCTGTGTAATATTTATTAATCAAATAAGGGAAAAAATTGGAGTAATGTTTGGTTCACCCGAGACTACCCCGGGCGGAAGGGCGCTTAAATTTTATGCCTCAGTAAGATTAGACTTAAGAAGGATCGCCTCAATAAAATCGCAGGATACGGTTATTGGAGGAAGAATCAAGGCAAGGGTAGTTAAGAATAAGGTTGCCCCTCCCTTTAAAGAAGCAGAATTTGAGATCTTTCATAATGAAGGTATCGCCAAGGTTAACAGTATTGTGGATGCAGGCCTTAATCTAAATATAATTGAAAAATCCGGAACCTGGCTTTCATTTAAAGGTGAAAAACTCGGGCAGGGTAGGGATATGGCAATAAAATATTTAAAAGAGCACCCCAAGTTACAAGAAGAAATAGAAAAAGAAGTAAGAAAAAAATTAGTGTAAGTTAAATTTTTAGATACTGTTAACTTAAGACAAAAAGGAAGGAGGAAATAATATGAAAGGAAAGAGGAGGTTCCTTTTTTTGTTAATCGGTTTAATTCTGGGGCTTATAATCTCTGTTAAATTAAACTTTTCTACGCAATTAGAAGGTCAAGTTGACAAAACCGCTCCTTATTATTCCTTTTTAGGAGATAAATTGGAGGATGCGGTAATAAATGTGGCAAATACCGCAGGTAAGGCGGTAGTTTCTATTAGTACTGAATACACCCGGCGTATTGGTGTAAGGAGATATTACAGTTTTCCTTTTGGAGAATCGCCTTTCCCAGAAGACGATTTCTTCCGTCGATTCTTTGAGGATTTTTTTCCAGAATTCCCAGAAAGAGAGTATAAGCAGATAGGGTTAGGTTCAGGGGTAATCATTGATCCTGAAGGTTATATTTTAACTAATGAGCATGTTGTAGGAGAAGCAGATAAGATCACTGTAACCTTACCTGATGGAAGGGAATTCAAAGGCGAGATTAAAGGTAAGGATAAACGTTCCGATCTAGCAATTGTAAAAATAAATGCTCATAATCTTCCCGTAGCAGGGTTAGGTGATTCCGATAGATTACGCATCGGAGAATGGGTGGTGGCGATTGGTAATCCCTTTGGTTTTGCCCTCCAGAATCCTGAACCGACGGTTACCGTAGGGGTAGTCAGTGCTTTGCATCGTTCATTAAGTAGATCCTTAGGAAAGGATAGGGATTATACGGATTTGATTCAAACCGATGCCGCCATTAATCCGGGTAATTCGGGAGGCCCCTTAGTAAATCTTAAAGGCGAAGTTGTGGGGATAAATGTAGCAATATTTACTACAAGCGGAGGATATCAAGGTATTGGTTTTGCTATCCCCATTAATAAAGCAAAAAGGATTATCTCCCGGTTAATCGAAGGCAAAAAGGTACTTTATGGATGGTTAGGGGTTACGGTTCAAGATTTAACCGAAGATTTAGCTAAATATTTTGGTTTACCTGACAAAAATGGCGTTTTAGTAGCTAAGGTTTTAGAGAACAGTCCTGCTCAGAAAGCAGGTATAAAAGAAAGCGATATAATTCGTAAATTTGATAATAAAAGTATAAATAATACTCGTGAACTTGTTAATATAGTTAGCCAGACTGAGGTCGGCCGCAAGGTGAAGGTAGCAGTGATTCGCGATAAGAAAGAGATTAATCTAGATGTTGAGATTGGTTCAAGGCCGGAGAACATAGAAGAACTCTCTAGCACCGCAATATCAGGAGCTATTTGGCGGGGTATTGAGGTTGAGGATTTAACCCCGGGAAATTTACGGCAGTATAGGATTGAAGAAAAAAGAGGGGTAGTGGTAGTTAATGTTGAGCCCAATAGTCCTGCCGACGAAGCAGGTATTATGCCAGGGGATGTGATTGTTGAGATAAATAGAGAACCGATAAATAACCTTTCTGACTATAAAAGAATAACTCAGAAGTTGAAGGGAAATGCCCTTGTGCGAACAAACCGGGGTTATTTTATAATAAAGGAGTGAAGAAAAAAATAGATTTATTCCAGCAGGCAAAGGATTACGCTTTTTTATTACTTAGATTTAGACCACGAACGGAAAAAGAGATATCTCAGCGTCTAAAAAAAAAGGGCTTTTCGGAAGAGGTAATTGAAAAAATATTGGTCTTTCTAAGGAAGAATAATTTTATAAACGATGCCTCCTTTGCCCAGGCTTGGATTGAATCCCGCCTAAAAAAGCCTTTGGGAATAAATCGAATAAAACAGGAATTAATCTTAAAAGGAATAGATAAGGCAATTATTGATTCAAAAATTAATGAGATTTTAAAGGATTATTCTGAAGAAAAAATTGTTACCGAAATAGCCAGGAAAAGATTTAAAAGACTAGAGAATCTTCCAATTGATAAAACAAAAAGGCGTATCTATGATTACCTTTTACGACGTGGTTTTTCTCAGGAGATAGTTAATGATGTGATAAGTAGATTGCTAGATTAATTTTTTATAAGAATAAATGAAGGCAGATATCTTAAGGGAAAAGTTTTTAGATTTTTTTAAGTCTAAGAAACATAAAATCTTTGAACCCGATTCCTTAATACCTAAGGATGACCCAACTGTGCTTTTTACCCCTGCAGGTATGAATCAATTTAAAAAGGAATTCTTAGGTTACGATTCAGGGCTAAAAAGAGTTGCTACTTGTCAAAGATGTTTGCGTACCGATGATTTAGAGAAGGTAGGAAAGACCCCTTGGCATCATACCTTTTTTGAGATGTTAGGAAATTTTTCTTTTGGTGATTATTTTAAAGAAGAAGCGATTAGTTTTGCCTGGGAATTTTTAACTGAAAAACTGAAGATTAAAAAAGAAAGACTCTGGGTTTCAGTATATAAGGATGATGAAGAAGCTTATAATATTTGGGTTAAAAAGATAAAAATCTTACCTGAAAAAATTGTCAAATTAGGAGATAAAGAAAACTTCTGGCCTTCCGAGGCGAAAGAAAAGGGCCCTAATGGTCCTTGCGGTCCATGCTCGGAGATATTCTTTGATTGGGGTAAGGATACAGGTTGCAAAAGGCCGGAATGTAATCCTTCCTGTGATTGTGGAAGGTTCTCTGAAATCTGGAATTTAGTCTTTACTCAGTTTAATCGTAAAGAAGGGAAAATATTAAAACCACTCCCTAAAAAGAATATCGATACAGGAATGGGTTTAGAAAGATTATCTGCAGTTATGCAGGGAGTCTATAATAACTTTCAAACCGATTTATTCTTACCGATTGTAAAGGAGATAGAATCAAAATTAACCCCTGAGGGTTTAAAACAGCGAGAGCTTGTTTATGCAATCGCTGACCATATTCGTGCCATATCTTTTGCCATATACGATGGGGTTCAACCTTCTAACGAAGCAAGGGGTTATGTGGTAAGAAGATTAATTAGAAAAAGTATTCTAAATTTAAGGGGTTTAGGTATAAAACAATCGTTTTTATATAAACTTGTACCAATAGTATCTACAACTATGAAAGGTTTCTACCCTCAACTTTATACGCGTAAAGAAAATATCTCAGAGATTATCTTAGCTGAAGAGGAAGGATTTATTTCCACACTTAATTCAACTGATACCTTATTTATGGATAAATTCTCTTCAGTATTTAATAAACCTGATCCTGAATTAGTAGGGAAAATTAGCTTTAATCTTTATGATACCTATGGAGTACCTTTAGAGTTGACTAAGGATTGGCTTAAGAAACATAATATTGCCTTTTCTCAAGAGGCATTTGATAAGGAATTAGAGGCGCAGAAGATTCGTTCTCGACAACAAAGCCTGATGAAAGGACAGGTATTTGATCTTAAAGGTTTAGGTCTGCCCAAAATAAAAACTAAATTTTTAGGTTATAACAGATATCAGCTTTGTGCCAAGATATTGAGAATAATTAAAGATGCCAAATTTACAGAAAAGATTCAAAAAGGGGAATCCGCTGAAATTATTTTAGATAAGACTCCTTTTTATGCCGAATCAGGTGGACAGGTGGGTGATACAGGATATATAAAAAAGGGTAAAAGTCTCTTTGAAGTTTTGGATACTAAAAGGTTTGATAAGGTAATTATTCATATAGGAAAGGTTAAGGAAGGAGGTTTTAAAAAAGCGGATAAGGTTAATGCTTTAATTAATCTTGAGCGTCGATTAGCAATTGCCAGAAATCACACTGCTACTCATCTATTACAATCTGTTTTAAGAAAGGTATTAGGTGAACATGTAAAACAACAGGGCTCCTTGGTAGCTGAGGATAGATTGCGTTTTGATTTTACTCATTTTAAAGATCTTAAGCAAGATCAATTAGAGAGAATAGAAGAGATCGTTAATGAATATGTAATTGAAAACCATAAGGTTAAGATAAAACAAATGTCTTTATCTAAAGCAAAAAAAGAGGGTGCTTTGGCTTTCTTCGCTGATAAATATGAAGAAAGGGTCAGGGTAGTTTCGATTAGCGATTTTTCTAAAGAATTATGTGGAGGAACTCATCTTAAATTTACTGGTCAGATTGGTTTATTTAAGATAATTCACGAAGGTTCAATAGCCAGTGGGATCAGAAGAATAGAGGCAGTTACAGGTAAAATCGCTTTTAAGAAAATTAAAGAAGAAGAGGATTTAGTTAACCGCATTGCTTCTTTGTTAAATACATCAAAAGAAAGAATTATTCCTGAGTTACAAAGGAATCTTATCCAAATAAAGGAATTAGAAAAAAGATTAAATCTTCAGGTTATGGAGATGTTAAAGGCTTCTTTAGATAAATTGATTCGGGAGGCACCAGTTTTAAATGGGATAAAGATAATCACTTACACTTTAAAAGAAATAGATATAGATTTATTAAGAAAGACATTAGATTTAATTAAAGAAAAAACAAATAATGCGGTTATTGCTTTAGCCTCTTTATTTGAAGATAAAATATCTTTAGTTATGGGTTTAACCTCAGATTTATGTCAGAAAGGCTTAGATGCTTCAAAGCTAATAAATAATCTCGCCCCTTTAATCGGTGGCAAGGGAGGAGGAAGGTTAGACTTTGCCCAGGCAGGAGGCAATAATCCTAAAAATATTTTTCTAGTTTTTGAAGAGTTAAAGAATATAATTGCCCATTTAAAATGAAGCTTATCCTTTCAACTAATAAAAAATTAGATAAGATCTATAATCGGAGTGTTCTTCGCTCAAAAACTATAGAAGAAAGGGTAAAAAAGATTATTGAAGATGTGCGCCTATTTGGAGATGAGGCCGTGATAAAATATACCCGCAAATTCGATGGGGTAAGGTTATCTGCTTACCAATTAAAGGTTTCAGAAACAGAGATAAGCGCTGCTTATCATAATATAGATCCTAAATTTGTTTCTTCATTAAAACAGATCTTTGAGAATATAAACAGATACCAACGTAGATTTCTGATTAAATCTTGGCGTATTAAGGATAACAACGGTCTTATCTTAAGTAATAACTATCAGGCAATCGAAAGTGTGGGTATTTATATTCCCGCAGGTACTGCCCCTTTAGTATCTACAGTCTATATGACAGTGATTCCTGCAAAGATAGCGCAAGTGAAAAGGATCGTCTTAGTCTGTCCGCCAGATAAAAATGGAAATATTAACCCTCATATTTTAGTTGTAGCGGATCTTTTAAGAGTAAATGAAATCTACAAGGTAGGTGGAGCACAGGCAATAGCCAGTTTAGCCTATGGAACGAAAACTATACCTAAAGTAGACAAGATTGTTGGACCAGGAAATATCTATGTAACTGAAGCAAAGAGACAGGTTTTTGGTATAGTAGATATTGATATGATTGCCGGGCCCACAGAATTAGTCATTATTGCCAATCGTTTTAGTGAACCAAAATTTGTTATTGCGGATTTAAAAGCACAGGCAGAACATACACAAGGTTTAAGTATCTTAATTACAAATTCAAAGACCTTAGCCAAACAGGTTAAAGCAGAGCTTAATGATTTAAATGGTTATATTATTCTAGTAAAAAACTTAGAAGAGGCGATAACCATTACTAATAAGATTGCTCCTGAACATTTAGAGATTATGGTCAAAAATCCTTATCGATTAATAAAAGGGATAAAGAATGCCGGTGCAATATTTTTAGGTTCTTATAGTCCAGTGGCAGTGGGGGATTATGTAGCGGGTCCCAGTCATGTTTTACCTACCTTAGGTACTGCAAGGTTCTTCTCAGGTTTATCGGTAATTGATTTTTTAAAACATACTCATATTGTTAGCTTCTCTAAAAAGGCATTAGAAAATGTTAAGGAGCCGTTGGAGAAGATCGCGAGTATCGAAGGTTTAAATCAACACCTTAATTCAGTAAAGGTAAGATTTGAATAAAAAAGGAATGGATAAAATGAGAAAAGCAATTATAAACAGAAAAACCAAAGAAACTACTATCTTAGCCAAATTAAATATAGATGGTTCAGGTAAATCTAAGATAAATACGGGAATCGGTATTTTAGACCATATGTTAGAGTTGTTTGCTTTTTGGGGATTTTTTGATTTAGAACTTATTGCCAAGGGAGATCTAAATATAGATCTTCACCATACTAATGAAGATATCGGGATTGTTTTAGGTGAGGCATTTAAACAAGCCTTGGGTGACAAAAAAGGAATTCGCAGATTTGGTTCGGCCTCTGTACCAATGGAGGAAGTTATAGCTTATGTAATCTTAGATATAAGTGGAAGAGGACATCTTCAATTAAAGACCTCAAAAAAGATTACCTCTTTAAAAAAAGACAAATATCAATTTTCTGATATTCGACATTTCTTTGATTCATTCGCTAAACACCTCGGGATGAATTTAAATATAAATATAGAAAATCCTGTTTCTGATTTACATACAACCTTAGAGCCTGTCTTTAAGGCCTTGGGAATCGCTTTAGATCAGGCAACTCAAGTAGATCCACGAAGGAAAGGCATCCCTTCTACCAAAGGTATAATTGATTAATAAGATGATTTGTATCATTGACTACGGAATGGGTAATATTCACAGTGTAAAGAAGGCACTGGAATCATTTGGTGTAAAGACCTTAGTGACCAGTAATCCTCAGGATTTAGAAAAAGCTGATAAGATAATTTTACCAGGCGTGGGAGCTTTTGATGATGCTATTTTAGGGCTAAAAAAGAAAGATTTAATTTCAAATTTAATTAAACATATAGAAAATAAAAAAACAATTTTAGGTATCTGCTTAGGGATGCAATTATTATTTGAAGAGAGTCAGGAGGCAAAAGATTCAAGGGGTTTGGGTATCTTAAAAGGCAGGATAAAAAAATTTGATAATAATTTATCTTTAAAAATCCCTCACATCGGATGGAATCAAATAAAGATGGTTTTAAAGGATTGCCCTTTATTAAAAGATATACCAGATAATTCTTATGTTTATTTCTGTCACTCATATTATCCTGAGCCTGAGGATAAAAATATAATCGTAACCTACACAGATTATGGCTTAGATTTTGCTTCTGTAGTTTGGAAGGATAATATCTATGGGGTTCAATTCCATCCGGAAAAAAGTCAAGCAATAGGATTAAAGATAATTAAAAATTTTATTAGTTTATGTTAATTATTCCTGCAATAGATATAAAAGATGGTTGTGTGGTAAGATATGTTCAGGGAAGATTTAATAAGAAGATATATTCGCGTAATCCTGTAAATACTGCAAAGCACTGGGTAAAACAAGGAGCAAGGTTACTGCATGTTATAGATTTGGATGGGGCAATAACAGGCATTCCTAAGAATTTAAATATTATAAAAGAGATAGTAAAAAATATCGATATCCCTATCCAATTTGGCGGAGGAATAAGAAGTATAGATTTAATTAAATCTTTGCTTAATTTTGGAATATATCGTATAATTTTATCTACTAAGGCGATTCGAGATAAAAAATTACTTAAGAAGGTTTTTGAAGAATTTAAAGAGAGAATTATTGTTAGCATCGATATAAAGGATACTTACATCTTAACTAATGGCTGGCAGACAATTAATAAAAAAATATCTGCATTAGAATTTGCTTATGGTTTAAAACAACTTGGCTTTAAACAAATTATCTATACAAATGTAACTAGAGACGGTACCCTAAAAGGCCCGGATATTAGGGGGATAAACGAATTCTTAAAAAAAACTAATTTAGAGATCATTGCTTCAGGAGGAATCTCCTCTTTAGATGATCTATATAAACTTAAGTCATTAGAAAAGAAGGGTCTTATAGGTGTAATTATTGGTAAGGCTCTGTACGAAGGAAGATTTACCTTAAGTCAGGCCTTAAGATTAAACTAAAAAGGAGGAATATGGGTAAGATAAGAATTATTTCTTTATCTTTTTTAATTTTACTTAGTGGTTGTGCAACCACCGCTAAGGATTACCAAATCCAAGGTTTAAGGAATCAAATCCAAGCCTTAGAGGCACAGATCCAAGAGAAGAATCGACAAATCGAATATCTTAAAGAGTCTCTAAGAGAGGCAGAAAAAGAAAGGGAAGAGATTTTAAGTAAAAAGGTAGATAAGACAGAAAAAAAGGCCATTATTCGAGAAAAAAGATCTCAACCCACAGTAAGAGATATACAGATTGCTTTAAAAAATGCTGGGTTTAATCCTGGTGCAATAGATGGCAAGATGGGCAGGCAGACACGGCAGGCAATTGAGGCATTTCAGAGGGCAAATAATTTAACTGTAGATGGTAAAGTAGGCAAAGAAACCTGGGATTTATTGAAAAATTATTTATATAAGAAAGAAAAGTAATGCTTGCTAAACGCATCATTCCTTGTTTGGATATAAAAGATAACCGGGTAGTAAAAGGTGTAAGGTTTGTCGGTCTTAAAGATGCAGGAGATCCTGTAGAGGTAGCTAAACTTTATGAGCAAGAGGAGGCAGATGAGTTAGTCTTTTTAGATATTACTGCCAGTTTCCAGCAGAGAAAAACCTTGGTAGAACTGGTAGAGAAGATAGCTAAGAATATATATATGCCTTTTACTGTCGGAGGTGGAATAAAGGATATAAATGATATCAGGGATTTACTTAATGCAGGAGCAGATAAGGTTTCTATTAATACTGCAGCGGTAAAATATCCGGATTTAGTTAACGAGTCGGCACGTAGATTTGGTAGTCAATGTATTGTTGTCGCTATTGATGCCAAGAGTATCATGGACAGGGGTTTAAGGGTAGAAAGATGGCAGGTTTATATAAATGGAGGACGAACCTCTACAGATTTAGATGCAGTAGAATGGGCAAAAGAGGTGGCTTGGCGGGGTGCGGGAGAGATCCTTTTAACTAGTATGGATCAAGATGGAACGAAGGATGGATATGATTTAGATTTAACTAGGGCGATTACGGAGGCGGTGAATATTCCAGTTGTCGCCTCAGGAGGTGCCGGTAGGCCTGAACATTTTTATGAGGTTTTTGTCAACACAGGTGCTGATGCTGCTTTGGCAGCATCGATTTTTCATTATCAACAATATACTATAAGAGAAATTAAACAGTATTTAAAAGAAAAGGGTATCGCAGTAAGGATATGAAAAAAAAGATTAAGTTTAATATAGATGAATTAAGATTTGATAATCAAGGTTTAATTCCTGCGATAATCCAGGATTATAAAACAAACGAGGTTTTGATGCTGGCTTATATGAATAAAGAATCGTTACGCAGAACGATAAGAATCAAAAAAACCTGTTTTTGGTCGCGTTCACGAAAGGAATTTTGGGTCAAGGGTCAAACCTCAGGAAATTATCAGTATGTGAAAGCTATCTATTATGATTGCGATATGGATGCAGTCCTGATTAAGGTTAAGCAGGTAGGTTTTGCTTGTCACACAGGTAATAAATCCTGTTTTTATAGAAGAATAAAATAAATTATGTATTATCCAAGTCTAAAAGAATTTATAAAATTATCCCGAGACTATAATGTGATCCCTGTTTATAAAGAAATAAATGCAGATCTAGATACACCGGTATCTGCTTTCCTAAAAATAAAAAAGAACGATTATGCATTTCTTTTAGAATCCGTAGAGGGACAGGAAAAGCTTGCACGTTATTCATTCTTAGGAAGTAGACCTTCATTTATCTTTAAAAGCAAAGAAAAAAACATTGAGATGATCTTTGCCCAGAAAAAGATAATCAGAAGGTTTATTACCAACACCTCCCCTTTAGATGAGATCAAAAAATTTATGCAGAATTTTAAAGCTGTAGATATAAAAGGACTTCCCCGTTTTTGGGGGGGTCTTGTAGGTTATATAGGCTATGATTTTGTTAGGTTTTTTGAAGAAATACCAGATAAAAATCCTGATGATTTAAGATTACCCGATGCATTTTTTATTCTCACTGATACTATTTTAATCTTTGACCACATAAAACATACCATAAAGATTGTTAACAATGTTATATTTGAAAAAGATAGGTTATCAGGAAATAAAAAGCATCGGATTTATATTTCCGCAATTAAAAAAATCGAATCAATCCATGATACACTTTCAAAGCCACTTAATTATAATAAACTTCAAGTAAAGAATTTAAGAGAAAAAATAAAGATTACCTCAAATTTTAAAAAATCGGAATTTATAAATATAGTAAAAAAAGCAAAGGAATATATTAAAAAAGGAGATATTACTCAAGTAGTTTTATCACAAAGACTTAAGATACCTATAAAAAAATCACCTTTTTTTATTTATCGAGATTTAAGGAATATAAATCCTTCGCCTTATATGTTCTTCTTGAAGTTAAAAGATATCATCCTTATCGGTTCTTCTCCCGAAATGCTTGTGCGTTGTGAAGATGGCATAATCGAAACCCGACCGATTGCCGGCACAAGACCGCGTGGAAACACAGAAGAAGAAGATAAAAGATTGGAATGGCAACTTTTAAATAGTAATAAGGAAAAGGCAGAGCATATTATGCTTGTGGATCTAGGAAGAAATGATTTAGGCAGGGTTTCTAAAATAGGTAAAGTAGAGGTTAAGGAATTTATGAAAGTGGAAAGATATTCTCATGTTATGCATCTGGTAAGTGAGATAAAAGGAATCATTGATAAAAGATATAATATCTATGATGTATTAAAGGCGTGTTTTCCTGCAGGTACAGTAACGGGCAGTCCAAAGATCAGGGCGATGGAGATAATTGACGAATTAGAAAATATCCGACGCGGACCCTATGCAGGGTGTGTAGGATATTTTAGCTTTTCAGAAAATATGGATACCTGTATTACTATAAGAACTATCTTAATTAAGAATAATATTGCTTATATTCAAACAGGTGCAGGAATAGTGGCTGATTCGCAACCAAAAAAAGAGTATCTTGAATCAATAAATAAGGCAAAAGCTTTGTTAGAGGCACTTATTAGATGATAAAAGGAGGATTAAGATGGCAGTCCGTATTCGTTTAAGAAGAATAGGCAAGGGTGCCAAGAAAAGGCCGCATTTTCGTATCAGTGTCTTTGATGCACGAAGGGCCAGGGATAGTAAGATTATAGAAGAGTTAGGGTTCTATAACCCTATAAATAAACAGATAAAGATAAACTTAGAACGCTTGAATTATTGGATTAAAAATGGTGCGCAACTTTCTGAGACTGTAGAATGTTTAGTAAAACGCTACAGAAAGGAGCAAAAACATGTCACCTCAGAATCAAGCGGTTAATCCTATTTTAAATCTTATACCATTAATTTTTATAATTATAATCTTTTATTTCTTACTGATTCGTCCACAAAAGATAAGAGAAAAACAGCATCAAGATATGCTGAATAATTTAAAGAAAAATGATGAGGTAGTTACCACGGGTGGTATTCATGGAACAATAGTTAATATTAAAGAAAAGACCGTTACATTAAGAATAGACGATAATGTAAAGATAGAATTAGAGAAAAACTGTATTGCTTATATAAAGAATAAAATTAATAAATCGGAAGTTTAAAAATGAAAAAACGAATTATCTATAAGTTAATTTTTATCTTACTGGTATTGGGAATCTGTATATATTTTGCTTTTCCATTGAATAGAAGAATTAACTTAGGTTTAGATCTTAAAGGAGGAATACATCTTCTACTTAAGGTAGACACTAAATCGATAAGTGATTTTGCCAAAATAGATGTTGTAGAAAGAGCTTTAGAGGTGATTAGAAATCGAGTTGATGAATTTGGGGTAAGAGAACCGTATATTCAGCGACAGGGTGAGGATGAGATAGTTGTTCAATTACCCGGGGTTACTGATAGAGAACGCGCAATAGAGATAATTGGTAGGACCGCTCTTCTTGAGTTCAAATTGGTTTGTTCTGAACCCGAAAAAATAAAGCAAGCCCTTCAAGGAAATGTCCCCGAAGGTTATGAGTTAAAGACCGTGCATGACACTGAAGAACAACTGCTTTTAGAAAAAGAGCCGGTTCTAACCGGCGATACCTTGGTGGATGCGATGGTACGTTTCCAAGGCGAATTTAATGAGCCAGTAGTGGGATTAAAATTTAACAGTGAAGGAGCAAAGAAATTCTCTAAGATAACCTCAGAGAATATAGGAAAAAGATTAGCCATAGTATTAGACGGCAAGGTTCAATCTGCACCTAATATAAAGGAACATATTCCTTATGGGGAAGCAGTGATTACAGGTCGTTTTGATATTGAGGAAGCTAGGGATTTGGCTTTAGTCTTAAGGGTAGGGGCATTACCTGCCCCTATGTGGGTAGAAGAAGAAAGGACAATCGGGCCGTTGTTAGGTCAAGATTCAATTCGAAAAGGGATTAAGGCAAGCATTGTTGGAAGTATATTGATTTTTATCTTTATGGCATTTTATTATCTTTCAGCAGGAATCATTGCTGACTTTGCACTTATCTTGAATCTCCTTATAATCTTAGGAATATTAGGAATGTTACCTGCTTTATTTGGTATTTCAGCAACCTTAACCTTACCGGGTATTGCCGGGATGGCTTTATCTTTAGGTATGGCAGTAGATGCAAATGTCTTAATTAACGAAAGAATAAAAGAAGAATTGGCTGGGGGTAGATCTTTACGTAGTGCGATTGCCAATGGATATAATAAAGCTTTTAGTGCCATATTTGATTCTAATGTCACTACCATAATTGCTTCTGCATTATTATTTATCTTTGGAACCGGTCCCATAAGAGGTTTTGCTGTAACCTTAACCACCGGTCTTATTGCTAGTCTTTTTACTGCGGTTATAGTTACACGCACAATCTTTGAATTACTTATCGAGTTTGGCTTATTGAAGAATTCTTTACCTATGCTAAGATTTATTAAGGAAGCAAGATTAGATTTTATTGGAAAAAGAAGAATATTTTATATTTTATCGTTATTGGTAATTATTTTTGGTCTCATTGTTTATTTTAAAAGAGGAAAACAGGCATACGGTATTGATTTTGCCGGCGGACAATTACAGGAATATAGTTTTAAATCTACCCCCGATATAGATAAGGTACGTAATATTCTTAAAGAGTTAAACTTAGCAGACGCCTCTTTACAGCAATTTAAAGATAACCCCCGGGTTTTATTAATCCGTACGGTTGAGGATAAAAATCAACTAATTACCCAAAAACTAAAGGAGGTTTTTCCTGATGAGGATATCCAAATCTTAAGGGTAGAACGTGTAGGACCTGTAGCAGGAAGACATCTTAAGGTAAAGGCAGTAAAGGCGATCCTTTGGTCATTACTGGGAATTTTAATTTATGTGGCTTTAAGATTTAAACACCTTAATTTTGCTGTAGCGGGGGTAATTGCTCTTTTTCACGATGTCTTAGTAGCTTTAGGCTTTATGGCTATTACGGGTAGACAGATAGACCTTCTGACTATTACTGCTTTTTTAACTATTGCTGGATATTCTATTAATGATACCATTGTGATTTATGACCGAGTTAGAGAAAATAGTCAACTTCTACGAAAATATAGTTTATACAATCTTATAAATTTAAGTGTGAATCAGACTCTTAGTAGAACACTACTTACCTCTTTAGTTACCTTATTAGTAGTAATTGCTATTTTATTTTATGGGGGAGAGGTATTAAATAACTTTGCCTTTTGTCTTCTAATTGGATTTATTTCTGGGGTTTATTCTACCATCTATATTGCCTCACCTTTGGTTCTCGCCTGGCAGCACAAGAGTAAAAATATAAGGTTATAAATGTAGACACCATCGGATTTTAATTATTATGTTTAAGTCTTTAAAACTTTATACTGAGGGTAATTTTGATCTAGAGAAGGTTTTATCTACCTTGATTGATTTTGGTTATAAAAGACAGGAACATGTTTTAGAGGAAGGGGATTTTGCGCGCAGGGGCGGTATTATCGATATTTTTCCTTTTACCTTCGAGTTACCCATCCGTATTGAATTTCAATTTGATAAGCTTAACTTGATAAGAACCTTTGATCCTTTAAATGGCAATCTGCTATGGGAACATAAGATGGTAATTATTCTTCCAATTAAAAGGCCTCCCAAATTTAGAACCTTAACATTTAAAGAGGATTTTCCCCTTGATAATTTTTTAGATTTAAATGTGGGAGATTATGTGGTTCATAACCAATATGGTATAGGTAGGTTCTTGGGGATGGATAAGATAAAGATAAAGGATAAATATAAAGACCATTTAGTAATTGAGTATGACCGTCAGGAAAAACTCTATGTACCTGTTGAATCCATGCACCTTGTTCAGAAATACATTGCCTTTCAAGCAAGAAGACCCCGGCTTCATCGTTTAGGAACCAAGGAATGGCTAAGAACCAAAGAGAGAACCCGTAAGGGAATACAGAAATTAGCTTGGGAACTACTTTCTCTTCAGGCACTACGAATGTCTGTACCGGGTTTTTCTTACTCTAAAGACACCCAGTGGCAGAAGCAGTTCGAAGCAAGCTTTCCTTATCAGGAGACACCCGACCAGATAATTGTCACCCAACAAGTAAAACAGGATATGGAATCGCCTAAACCTATGGATAGACTTATCTGTGGTGATGTAGGATACGGAAAAACCGAGGTGGCTATGCGCGCAGCATTTAAGGCAGTTATGGATAATAAACAGGTAGCCTACCTTGTGCCTACTACCATTCTGGCAGAACAGCATTTCCATAATTTTACTACTCGGATGAAGGATTTCCCCATTAATATTGAGCTACTTTGTCGCTTTAAAAGTTATAAAGAGCAAAAACGCATCATTGAAGGAATTACTCAGGGAATAGTAGATATTGTAATCGGAACCCATCGTTTGCTTTCGGATGATGTAAGATTTAAAGACTTAGGTTTAGTGATCATTGATGAGGAACAGCGTTTTGGTGTTAGGGCAAAGGAAAAATTAAAGGTTTTAAGATTAACTACCGATGTACTTACCCTTACCGCTACACCTATACCACGAACCTTATATATGAGTCTCATGGATGCTAAAGACCTTTCGGTAATAAATACACCACCACCAAATAGATTGCCAATCACTACGATTGTGGTAGAATATGATGAAGATTTAATTCGTCAGGCAATTATGAAAGAATTGGAAAGAAAAGGTCAAGTCTATTTTGTGCATAATCGCATTAAGGATATTGAGAAGATTAAAGAAAGGATCAGCAAGATCTGTCCTTCTCAAACAAAGCTTGCTGTTGCTCACGGTCAGATGCCTGCTTGTATATTAGAGAAAATTATGCTTGATTTTTTAAAAGGTAATATTGATGTTTTGATTAGTACTGCTATCATTGAATCTGGAATAGACATTCCAAATGTTAATACGATTATTGTAAATGATGCCCATACATTTGGTTTAGCTGATCTACATCAATTACGGGGGAGGGTAGGAAGGTTTGATAAACCCGCATATGCATATTTTTTGATCCCCAAAGATGAAGTTTTAGATACAGAGGCAAGAAGAAGGCTTCGGGTAATTCAGTCCTACACCCAATTAGGAGCAGGTTTTAAGATTGCTATGGAGGATTTAGAATTGAGAGGAGCAGGTAATCTTTTAGGAGAACAACAACATGGCTTTATTGCTGCGGTAGGATTTGACCTTTACTGTAGATTATTAAAGGAAGCAATCAATACTTTTAAAAAAGCAGGGTTGGTTAATGCGTAAGTTAATAGTATTTATTCTATTGGCAGGATTCATCTTGTCTTATCCTTTATCTGCTCAAGATAGAATTATTGCTATTGTAGATAAAGAAGTAATTACACAGGCTGATTTGGATAATTTTTATAATTTTATTCGCATGCAGTCAATCTCAGGTTATGAGGAGGATGTCTTTGAGGATAAAATGCAATTAATGAAAAAAGAACTATTAGAAAGACTTATTGAAGAAAAACTTATTCTTCGGGAAGCTAATAAAGAAAATATTCAGATTGATGAAAATAGAATTAGAGCAAGGATAGAACAGATAAAAAGAGGTTTTTCCTCTGACTTAGAATTCCAACATGCCTTAACTAATCAAGGATTAACCCAGGCAGACATAGAAAAAAGAATTAAAGAACAATTTTTAATCGCTAATCTAATTGAGACAAAGATAAAAAATAAAATCATGGTTAAGCCATCCGAGGTTACTGAATTCTATCAAAAAAATAAAGATAATCTGATTGAACCAGAAAAAAGGGAATTTATGTATATAAAGGTTAAGGATGAAAATGTTGCCAAAGAATTATACGCGGAATTAAATAAAGGTTTAGATTTTACAGAATTAGTAAAGAATTACTCTCTAAATATAGAACAACTCTCTGTTTCTAAAGACAGAGAGTTAAAAAAAGAACTTGAGGATATTTTATTTAACCTAAACTTAGGACAGGTTTCCTTTCCTATTAAGGTTGAAGATAATTTTTATATATTTAAATTATATAATATTATTCCTTATCGTCATAAAAGCTTATCTGAAGCTCAGGATGAGATTTATGCCTTTCTTTTCGAAGAAAAAATCCATAAGGAGATAACGAGGTGGTTAGATGAACTTAAAAAGAAGGCGTATATCAAGATCTTCTCTGATTAGGGTAGGTATCACGATGGGGGATCCATCAGGCATCGGACCATTAATAATTGCTAAGGCATTAAAGATAATTGATAAACCTGCAAGATTCTATATTATTGGAGATAGATGGGTATTTAGTAAATCACTTAAGATTTGTCAGTTAGAACTAAAAGATATAAATTTTATAGATTTAAATAATGTTAACCATCGTTACTTTCGATTTGGAAAAATAAAATCAGAATATGGAAGAGCATCAATTGAGTATCTTGATCGGGCTTTAGAGTTAATAAGAGCTAAGAAAATAGATTGTCTGGTTACCTGTCCGATTTCTAAAAAGGCAATAAATCTGGCAGGCTTTCCCTACGTGGGACATACAGAGTATTTCTCATCTAACTTTAATAACCAAGATTTGGTGATGATGCTTCTGAATAATAAATTAAAAATTAGTCTGGTGACCCGGCATCTTCCCTTAAGAGATGTTCCTTCGACTTTGACACAGGATAAAATATATAAAACTACCCTTTTAAGCTACAAGGCATTAAAAAAGTTATTCTTAATTAAAGAACCGCATCTGGTAATTTGTGGATTGAATCCTCATGCCTCTGATAATGGGCTTTTAGGTAATGAAGAAGAGAGAATCATAAAACCAGCAGTTAAAAATTTAAAAAGAATAATAAAATATATTGATGGTCCTTTACCTTCGGATGTAGCTATATCTAGGACATATCAGAAGCAGTATGATTGTGTAGTTGCTATGTATCATGATCAGGCTTTGATACCTTTAAAATTACTTTCTTACGAAATAGGAGTAAATCTTACTTTAGGTCTTGATTTTATCAGAACATCTCCTTTACACGGAACAGCCTTTGATATTGCCGGGACTGAATTAGCTGATCCTTCCTCATTAATTGCTGCAATAAAGCTTGCAATACAATGTACGTTAAACCTAAGAAGGGTTTAGGTCAGCATTTCTTAATTGATAGGAATATCCAAAACAAAATTATTACTGCATGTGAATTCAATCCTTCAGATATTGTTTTAGAGATTGGGGCAGGGAGGGGAGAGCTTACTTGCCAGATAGCGAAAAAGGTAAAATCTTTGTATGCTATTGAATTAGATAAGGATTTATGTACGCTTTTAAAAAAAAATCTTAAAGATTATTCTAATACAAAAGTAATAAGGCAAGATATTTTAAGATTTAATTTTCAAAATTTCTTGAATAAAATAGAAGATAAGATTAAGGTTATTGGTAATATCCCTTATTATATTACTACCCCTATAATTGAACAGCTATTTAAATATAAAGAAAAGATCAAAGATATATTTATTACAGTTCAAGAAGAATTTGCTAAAAGAATGATTTCCCAACCTGGTTCAAGACTTTATGGAGCATTGAGTTGTTTTGTTCAATATTATAGCGAGCCAGAAATTTTATTTAAGATTAAAAAAACCTCCTTTTTCCCGAAACCCAAAATTGATTCAAGTTTTATAAGATTAAAGTTCAGGGCTTATCCAATAATGGTTAATGATGAATCATTTCTTTTAAGAATTATTCGGACTGCTTTTAATTATCGAAGAAAGATGCTTAAAAATAGCTTAAAGGATTTAATACCCGAAGAAAAATTACAACAATTTTTTATTAAATATAATATTAATCCTTCTATCCGTGCAGAAAAGCTTTCCTTAAAGGATTTTATCAACCTTATTAATTTTATATAAATCTTTATAAACAGTGTATTAGGTTCTCTTTGACATAGCTTTAGATTTTATCTATAATTAAACATAATTTTATATAATTGTGATTTGCGATAACATTTGGTTAAAAGGACCTTTATATTGTTTGAAACAGAGAAAGAAATTTTAATTTCTAAGAAATTTAAAATAGGTTAAAATAAAGAACTTAATTAATAAGATGGGAAAATCAAGTTGTGACTTTAAAGTCTGTAAGAACTTCTGGGATTACTATATCTTAAAATGGGGATTTAAAAAAAAGATAAACTTAATTTTAAATACTCAGCCAGACAGGATTTTTTTTAAAGTAAACAGAAACCAGTTAACTTACAACAAAGGTTTATTTAAGGTTATCTTTAATTTGATTAGAGAAAAAAGATTAGAATATTATAAAGAAAAAGATAAAATGATTGTTTATAATAAAACCAGAGATATTAGAAAAGAAAGTAATTTAGATATATTCGCCTTAGAAACCATAAAGGAACTTTTGGATAATCAGATAAAATTTAGCGATTATGATAATGATTTTTTTCTGGTGGAAATTGACAAAATTACAAAGTTTTTTATACGAAAAAGATTTATTTCTGATTGGCAGATATTGAGAGAATCTTTCAGGGATAATCAATATAGCCTTATTTATCCATATCTAAAAGATAGTTTTGTTTTAGATATTGGTGCTTATATCGGAGATACTGCTGTTTTATTCTGCAATAAAGGGGCAAGAAAAGTTTATGCCTATGAACCCCATCCTTTGTTTTTTGAGGTTTGTAAAAAGAACATAGATTTAAATAATCTTAATAATTCTATAGAGGTTTTTAATTTTGGTGTAGGTGATAAAGAGGGTATAGTGGAAATTAAAGAAGATAGTTTTTATGGTCCGGGTGGAACATTCGGGTATAAACAGACAAATCAAGCAAAGACTATTTCTTTAAGAATTGTCTCTTTTTTTAAATTGATAGAAAATATGGAAAGGATTGATATACTTAAAATGGACTGTGAAGGAGCAGAATTCCCAGCCATTTTTTCCTGTCCCACTGAAACATTAAAAAAAATAAAGATTATATTAATAGAATATCATAAAGACCCCGCTCCTTTAATCGAACATCTTAACAATTCAGGATTTAAAGTAAAGATAGAGAATTGGACCAGAAGCGCTTTCTCGATAACTGGGATTTTATTTGCGATAAACAGCAATCACTATAATTTCTGAGATGCGGATTGCTATCGATGCCAGAATTATGTATTATCCAAAATGTGGAATCTCCAGTTACGTTTTTAATTTAGTAAAGAATATTATAAAGCTTGATAAATCTATAGAACTGTTTCTTTTTTCAGATAATCCCATTCAAGCACAGTATGATGTTTTTAATACCCCCCGGATTACAAAGGTTATTTTTGCTTCTAGTAAAAAAGAAAAAAAGAGATGGTTTTCTAAATATCTGCCTAAAAAATTAAAAGAGTATAGAATAGATTTATATCATGCTACTTGGAATTGGGGAATTCCTTTTTTTAAAAGTTGTCCTTGTATCTTAACTATTCATGATTTAGCCCCCTGGATTTTGGGTGGACATTTTAAAAATAAAAGGAAAGAAATCCGGTATAAATTAAGACATCTTTTATCTGCACATCTGGCGGATTTGATTATTACTGATTCTTATAAAAGTAGAGAGGATATTGTCAGAGTATTAAAAGTTAAGAAAGATAAGGTAAAGGTAGTCTATTTAGGTTTAGATGAAGAGTTTAGTGAAGAGATGGAATCGAATTATATAGAAACAATTTTATCTAAATACAATTTAACAAAGGATAAATATCTTATTGATCCTTTAGGAATAGATCATCTCCGGCGAAATGCTTTAATTGTGCTGGAAGGATTTTATGATTGCTTAAGCCAAATAAATAATAATCTTAAATTAGTATATACAGGAAATTTTTATAATGAATCTATAGAATATATAAAACTGATTAAGCGCATTGAAAAGTTAAAACTTCAGGATAAGGTTATAATTACAGGCTGGATACCTACAGAAGAGCTGAAGGCTCTTATTTCTAAAGCAAAGATAGCAATTATACCATCTTTATATGAAGGATTTGGTCTACCGATTCTGGAATGTTTTTCCTGCGGGGTGCCATTAATATCTTCAGATAGAGGAGCAATTCCGGAGGTGGCAGGTGATGCAGTGGTATATTTTAATCCGGATGATTATAGGGATTTAAGTTTTAAAATTATAGATCTCTTAAAAAAAGAGGATTTACAAAACTATTTGATAAGAAAAGGTAGAGAAAGATTAAAAAATTTTTCATGGGGAAAAACTGCTTCAGAGACATTAAAGATATATAAGAATTTATGCAACAGATAAATCCTTTAAGAATTAAAAAAATTCTGGTAGTAAGAAATGACCGCTTCGGTGAGTTTCTTTTAAATATTCCTGCTTTTAGAGCTTTGAAGGAAAGTTTTCCTCAAGCAAAAATTTGTGCAGTTGTAAATCTTTATACAAAAGAATTAGCGCAGTATATTCCTTATATTGATGAGATAATTATTTGGGAAAACAGAAAACATAAGTTTTTTGAAATTTTAAAGTTTAGTTATAAACTTAAGAAGGAAAGGTTTGATATCTGTATAATTCTTAACCCATCTAAAGAATTAAATATAATTAGTTTTCTTATAGGTATACCTACAAGGGTAGGTTATGCGCGAAAATGGGATTTTTTGCTCACTCATAAAATAAAAGATAAGAAGTATCTGGGTCTTAAACACGAAGTAGAATACAATTTAGAATTGGTAGGTTTGGTTGGCGCAAAGACAGAGGATAAAAGCTTATCTTTAAATATTACTGAAGATTTTGCTATCCCTCAGATTAAAGATGTATCTAATTTGATTGCTATACATCCTTGGACATCGGATCCCATAAAACAATGGCAAATTGAGAATTTTGTGGAATTGGTAAAAAAAATTTCAGCAAATAGTAATTTAAATGTAATAATTATTGGTGGAAAAGAGGAAGAAGAGAAGAGTAAACAATATTTTTCTAGTCTTGGAGCAAAGAATATAATTAATCTTACCGGTAAAACTACTTTAAAAGAATTGGCAAGTTTACTTAAGAAATGTCGGTTATTAGTTTCAGGAGATAGCGGTCCGGTGCATCTGGCAATCTGCGTAGGGATTCCGGTAATTGCACTTTTTAGAAATGATATACCTGCAAAATCTGCTAAAAGATGGGGGCCTTGGGGAAAAGGTCATATAGTGATTGAAAAATCAAATCTGTCAGAGATTACTGTAGAGGAAGTTTTTGACAAAATTAAATTAATTTTAAAAGTATAATTTAGGACTTTGAAAATTTTATTAAGTTTAATTAGGATAAGGCTATGAAGGCAATAAAGGATACCTGGCTTATACAGATTGAGATTACCAATGCCTGTGTTTTTGAATGTACTAATTGCACCCGTTTTGTAGGTCATCATAAAAAAACATATTTTATGGATTTAGAAACAGTAGAGAAAGCTATCGAGTCCTTGGAAGGATTTAAAGGTGGTATTGGGATTATGGGTGGAGAGCCTTTACTACATCCAAATTTTTATCAGATATGTCAACTCCTTCGCAAAAAAGTATCTTTGGAGAAAAGATTTTTATGGACTTCAGGATATAATTGGAAAAAATATAGAAGTATAATCAGAAAAACCTTTCAAGAAAATGTCTATTATAATGATCATGCTACGCCACTCCAGAAACACCAACCGATACTTATTGCCATAAAGGATGTTTTAGAAGATAAAGCATATATGGAGGAGTTGATTTCAAAATGTTGGATTCAGGAGAAATGGTCTCCTTCCATAAATCCTAAAGGAGGTTTTTTCTGTGAGGTGGCGGCAGCGATGGATTTGTTATTCGATGGTCCGGGAGGATATCCTTTAGAGAAAGGCTGGTATAATAAAACTCCTCAAGACTTTAAAGATCAGATAAAAAGATACTGTTATAATTGTGGTGCTGCCTTACCATACCCTGCAGTGTCCAATAAAGAAGGTAAGGATTATTCCTCCATCAGTAATTATAAAAGATTAGAGGATCTAAAGAGCCCACGTTTTTTGAAAGGATGCGTAAAATTAGTTGATAGAAAGTATACAACAAAAGAAATAAAAGAATTTGCTAAAGATTGGCAACCCTGGAATTATTTAGGAGAAGAAAAGAGAAAAAGTTATTATTTTCTTTACGGACCATTTTGGGGTTTTATTGTTAAGGTCTCAAAAAATATAAGGAAAAAGATAAAAAAGATAAAAAACAAACATAAAAATGAGACTTGCATTAATCTATAATCGTAATCAGAGGGTTGCTTTGGGAGAAAGATGCTTAGAGATCTTAAAAGATTATCCCGGACTCAATATCTCTCAATTTGATTTAAGGGAAGCTCAAAATATAAAAAAGGAATTTGATTTCTATTTAAGAATTGATGATGGGGATTATTCCTTAGATTTACCTTCAAGTTTACATCCTTCTGGTTTCTGGGTTTCAGATACACACCTACCTAAACCGTATAAGAAAATAAAAAAGATAATTAAGAATTATGACTTTGTTTTCTGTATGCAAAAATAAGGCGCAGAGAGATTGAAAAAAGAAGTTAAGAAATTATGTTTCTGGATTCCTTGGGCAGGTGATGAGGTGCCTTCTTATTTTAGATTTATCCCTGATAAAGAAAAGGTATGGGATATATGTTTTATTGGCACAGAAGGAAAATATAGTTTAAGAAAAGTGGTTTTAGAAATTTTAAAAATAAATTATTCAAATTCCTATTTTGGGAAAGCTCCTTATACAGAAATTTTAAATTATTATTCAAAAGCAAGGATTGTGGTAAATTATCCTATAAATAATGATATAAATGCGAGAATTTTTGAAGCGATGTCTGCAGGAGCATTAGTGATGACCCATCGTATAAAAGATAACGGTTTTGAAGAGATATTTCAGGAAGGAAGGCATCTAGTAGTTTTTGATGATATATTGAAAGAATTGAAACAAAAGATAGATTATTATTTAGAAAATAAAAATGAAAGAGAAAAAATTGCCTATACTGGATTTGAGTATGTAAAAAATAATCATACCTATAGATACAGATTAAAAGAGATTTTTAAGATAATTGGTTTTGAACTAGATAAATTCAGATGAAGCTTAAAATCTATCATATCTCTATAGGAATAGAGTCAAAATTTAATCTATTTTCACCACTTTGGTTTTATTGCTCTAAATTTGAAGATTGACGAATTATAAGGATTTTTGGCATATATTTTTGGATTTATCCTAAGTATCATAATATTTAATATGAAGCTAGAAAGTGTAGAGATTGAAGATTTTTTAATAAATAGTCAACTACCTGGTAAAAATAGAAAATTTTTCTGTCAGTATCTTACTCCTTATCTCTTTTTTAAAAACATTTATTGGACATATTATACCTCAAAATCTAAAGGATTTTTTAAATGAGATTAAGCGTATAGTTATGCCAGTATGAAAAAAATCTTACTGATCAATCCCTTTGGAATTGGGGATGTTTTGTTTACCACACCGGTGATCAGGGTAATAAAAGAAAGTTATCCAGAGTGTTTTTTAGGTTATTGGTGTAATGAAAGGGTGGAACCGATTTTAAAGAACAATCCTTTCATTAATAAGACATTTGCTTTATCCAGAGGTGATTTAAAGAAAATTTTTAAAAGAAGTAAAATTGAGGGAATAAAAGAGGCTTTGATTTTTTTTTCAGAGATAAAAAAACAAAATTTTGATATCGCGGTAGATTTTTCTTTAGACCATCGCTATAGCCTAGTTTGTAAAATAGCAGGGATTAAGAAAAGAATCGGACTTAACTATAAAAAAAAAGTAAAATTTTTAACTGAAGGAATTGATGTTGAAGGTTTTGAGAATAAACATGTAGTAGAGTACTATTTAGAGGTTTTAAAATTTTTAAAAACCAAGCCACCTCAAAGTATAAAATTGGATGTCTTTTTAGATAAAAAGTCATTAGCCTGGGTAGATGCTTTTTTAAAAGAGTACAATTTAAAGGGAGTTAAACCTCTAATTGGTATTGCACCCTGTGGAGGGGCAAGCTGGGGAAAACAGGCTTATTTAAAATACTGGCCTTTACAGAATTATATCGAACTTACAAAAAAATTATTAAATAGATATAATACAAAAATTATTCTTTTTGCTGATGAAAAGGAGAAAGAGATTGTCAATTTTATAGAGAAAGAAATTAACAAGGAAGTGATTAATTTAGCAGGAAGGCTTTCTCTTATGCAATATTTAAGTTTACTTTCTAAACTGAATATTTTAATTACCAATGATAGTGGCAATGTCCATATGGCAAATGCCTTAGGGATAAAGACGGTTTCTATATTTGGTCCGGTAGATGAGAAGGTCTACGGTCCTTATCCGTTAGGTCAAAATAATATAGTTATCAAAAAAGATCTTCCCTGCAGACCCTGTTATAAAAAATTTAGATTTTTAGGTTGTCAGTATGACTTAAGGTGCCTTAAAAGTATAAAGGTACAAGAGGTTTATTCAGCGGTAGAAGGACTCCTTTCTTGATAGACTAAACTTAATCCTAATTTAAATAGAAAAATTAAGTTAAGAATAAAGGGATAAAATGATTAAATTGACAATGTATATCCAAATGCTATAATAAAATTATCCTACAGGTTATAGAAAATTAATAAGTTAAAGAATATGCCCCAGTAGCTCAGTTGGATAGAGCACAGGTTTCCTAAACCTGGTGTCGGAGGTTCGAGTCCGCCCTGGGGCAGTAATCTTTAAAAATGTATAACCTTCATTGCCATTCTTTATTAAGCGATGGGGTATTGCTTCCTTCGGAAGTAGCTGTTCGGTATGCTTCTTTAGGTTATAAGATAATCGCAATCACCGACCACGCAGATTACAGCAATATTGAATTTACTGTTCAGGCAATTATGAATTTCTGTAAACATTGGCCAGATGATTCTATGATAAAGGTTTTGCCGGGAATTGAATTAACGCATTTACCTCTTGAGCAATTTAAACCCCTGGCTAATCTTGCGCGTAAAAAAGGAATAAAGGTTATTGTTGCCCACGGAGAGACCTTAGTTGAGCCAGTAATAAAGGGGACTAATCACGCTGCTTTATTGGCAGATATTGACATTCTGGCTCATCCGGGTTTAATCAAAGAGCAGGATGTAAGATTAGCTAAAAAAAAGGGGATATTTTTAGAGATAACCTCAAGAAAAGGTCATTCGGAGACAAATCCTTATGTAGTAGAGTATGCTAAAAAGATCGATGCCCCTTTAATCTTAAATACTGATAGTCATCAACCCGAGGATATTATCAAGCTTGATGAATTAAACAACTTTGCTTTTAAGGCAGGTCTTACACAAAAGGATCTTGAGGCAATAAACAAGCGGGTTCTTTATTTTTTAAAAGAGAAGGAGGTAAGATGAAATATATATTTTTGATTCTATTTGTCATCTTTAATATAGGTGGTTGTACTACAGTTTCTAAGAAGGATGCCTCCTTAATTAGTTCAACAAACCCATTAGAACCATCGGCAATGTTAAAGTTTACAGATATACCTTATCCTTCTGGTTTTACACTAATTCCTAATGAATCTTATGTCTTTGAAACTGCAGGTGTACGTGTAGGATTATTAAAATATCAAGGTAAAGCTGATGTAGAACGGATAATTAATTTTTATAAAGAACAGATGTTGATGTACGACTGGCATCTTTTAAATGTTGTAGAATATGGTCAGCGTTTGATGAATTTTGAGCGTGAAAACGAAACCTGTATTATTAATATATTACCTAAAGGAAGGCTTATTACCATCAGTATTTTATTAGGGCCTAAATCTCAAGTATTTAAGAAATCTAAGGAATCAAAAATAAAATAATTTTCTTGACATAAAATTTAATTTAGTTTATATTAAATTTTGTTTGTTCTTTAAGAGGTTTAGTATACAGGCTAAGGGAAGACCGTAGAAGCGGTCACAGTCCCGCTGCTGTAGGGAAGGACGAAATTCTGCATTAATGCCACTGGCCAAGAGCTGGGAAGGCGCAGAAAAGTAGGATGATCTCCGAGTCAGAAGACCTGCCTGTATAATAAAGTGCCTCGTGGTAAGGGCCAAAGTAAAATAAGGGTGCAACCCCGAAAATTAGTATGAAAATTTACTATTTTTCGGGGTTTTTTATTTTATGAAAAAGATATTTATTTTGGTAGCTGTTTTGCTTTCCTTTAAAGCTTTCCTTTTTGCCAGCGAACATAAATTAAGAGTTATTTCCCTTGCTCCTTCAATTACTGAGATACTCTTTGCTTTAGGATTAGATGAAGAGATTGTTGGGGTAAGTTCATTCTGTAATTATCCACCTCAGGCAAATAATAAACCCAGGATAGGTTCTTTCAGCCAGCCAGATATAGAAAAAATTATTTCTTTAAGACCCGATATTGTCTTCTGTACGGGATTACAACAGGAAAGGGTAGTTAATCAATTAAAACAGCTGAATTTAAAATTATATATAAGTGACCCTAAAAATATAGAGGAGTTAATGGTATCCATAAAAGAAATTGGCCAAATTACTAATAGAGTCAAAGAGGCAGATGAATTAGTTAATAATATGAGAAGAAATATAAATTTAGTTATCAATAAGACAAAAGACATTCCTCTAAATAAAAGACCAAAGGTATTTTTTCTTTTTTGGGACGAGCCTTTAATGACCGTAGGATACGGTTGTTTTATCGATGAATTGATTTATTTAGCAGGAGGCAGAAATATCACCCATCATATCAAAAGACCTTATACCTATTTCAGTTTTGAACAGTTAATTAAAGAGGATCCCGAATGTATTATCGCTACATATATGGGTAAAGATAAATATAGTTTTAGAAAAAATTTTATTTGGAATTTTCTAAAAGCAACTAAATCTAATCGTATCTATACGGATATAGAACCAGATATTCTTTTACGCCCCGGACCGCGATTGATAGAAGGGCTTCTTAAAATATATCAAAGATTATATTTCGAAGATGAAAAATTTTAATATAAGAATTATTCTATTAATTTTGTTATTTATTTTATCTTTAACTTTAGCTCTAAACCACGGTTCAGTAAAACTTAATTTTTTAGAACTTTTTTTAAAGGAAAATAGGCCTATTCTTTATTTAAGAATTCTTCGTATCTTATTGGGCATAATTGCTGGTGCAGGTTTAACAGTTTCTGGGGTAGTAATGCAAGCAATTCTTAAAAATCCTTTAGCCGAACCGTATCTTTTAGGTACATCTAGCGGTGCAGGTTTAGGGGCAGTTTTAGCAATAGTTCTGGGATTTTCTGGATTATTTCTACCTTTAAGTGCATTTATAGGTGCGATTTCTACTACAATTTTAGTATATCAGATTGCTCGGGAGGATAATCGTTTACCCATTCAGTCGTTAATATTGGCAGGGGTAATTGTCTCTTTAGTCTTATCAGGAATAATTATTTTGCTAATCTATACTTCACCTAAGCAGGTAATGCATGGAATATTTTGGTGGTTATGGGGAAGCTTAAGTAATTATGATCTAAAACCCTTAATTTTAGTTACAGTTATAGTTGTATCAGCTATATCACTGATATTTTTATTTTGGAAGGACTTAAATGCAATAAGTATAGGAGAAGAGGAGGCAATCCATTTAGGAATAGATGTGGAAAAGGTAAAAAAAATCCTATTTATTCTAGTTTCTTTAATTACTTCAAGTATCGTTTGTGTAAGCGGAATTATTGGCTTTGTAGGCCTAATTATTCCCCATATTATAAGATTTGCTTTTGGGTCAAATCATAAAAGACTGATTCCTTTAAGTGCTATCTTAGGAGCGGCATTTTTAGTATTTTCTGATATGCTGGCACGTACCTTAATCTCACCTTTGGAGATACCTATTGGTGTTATCACTGCTTTTCTGGGAGCCCCCATTTTTATATTCCTTTTAAAAGGAAAACAGAAAATAACCTAAGAGAAAGATGGATAGTATATTAAAAGTAGAAAATCTATATGGAGGATATAAAAATAATGAAGTAATAAAGAATGTTTCTTTTGAATTAAATGAAAAAGATTTCTTAGGTATTATTGGGCCAAATGCTTCGGGAAAATCTACGCTTTTAAGATTAATTACCAAAGTCCTAAGTCCTACCAAAGGAAAAATTTTTTGGCAGGGCAAAGATTTAAAAAAAATAAGTTTAAAGGAGTTTTCTCAAAATGTGGCTTTTGTAGCCCAGGAAACAAAGATTTATTTTTCTTTTAGTGTCTGGGAGATAGTTTTCATGGGAAGGATACCCTACTTAAAAAGACTGCAATCAGAAACAAAAAAAGATTTTTCTATTGTAGAAAATGCCCTTTTCTTAACAGAAACATTAGATTTAAGAAATAAGCCCTTCGAAGCCTTAAGCAGTGGAGAACGCCAGAGGGTGTTAATTGCACGTGCCCTTGCTCAGGAACCAAAACTTTTGATTCTGGATGAACCTACCGCCCATTTAGATATTGGGCATCAGATACATATAATGGACTTAATAAAAAAATTAAATCAAACAAAAAATGTAACTGTTTTAATTGTATTACATGATTTAAATTTAGCCAGTCAATATTGTGAAAGGCTTATCCTTCTTGATAAAGGAAGAATTGTGAAGCAGGGAGATATATCGGAGGTTTTAACCTATAAAGATTTAGAGACAGTATATAGAACCCCGGTTTTGGTGAAAGAAAATCCTCTAACAGGAAGGCCATTCATAATTTTATTTTCCGAGAGCCAAAAAGAATGAAATGAGATGAATTCTATATTCAAAGATTTTTTAAAAAAACGGAATCAAAAGATTATCACCTTAAGAAAAAAAGGGATTTCTTTAAAAGAATTAAGTAAAAAATTTAATCTAAGCATAAGACATATAAGTAGAATTTTAAAGACGTCTTAATTTGTCCATTTTTGTCTATTGACGGATTTTTTAAATATAAATAAAATTTTTCATAAATAAACCAGATAGATGCAGGAATTTCAGATGAGATTCCTGAGGCTGCCCCAGCAACGGTAATCTCTAAAAGAGTAGCCCGGTCGATCATCTATTTTTTAGGTTAGTACCTTCCTGGGAAGGGAAGTTTTAAAACCAAAGCTACCCGCCTTAGAAGTTCGGGTTTTTAATAAAAAGGAATAATTTTGAAGAACAGAGTTGCTGCTTGTTCCTGGAGTAGTGGAAAAGATAGCTGTCTGGCATTATACAGGGCAATGCAGAAGGGTTATAGAATTGCCTGTATTTTTAATTTTATCTCTCATGAGTATGGCCGTGTATCCTTTCATGGAACTAAAAGCAATTTGGTTCAACTTCAATCAGAGGTATTGGATATCCCCCTGATACAGAAAGAAACTACAAAAGATACCTATGAAGAAGTATTTAGAAAGACTTTGCAAGAATTAAAAAGAATAAATATTAATCAGATCGTGCGGGGTGATATATATCTACAGGATCTACAGGAGTGGGTTAAGAATATCTGTGCCCAAGAAGGACTTAAGGTTATCTCTCCTTTATGGCAGAAATCTACCTTGAAGTTACTAAATGAATTTATAAGTTTGGGTTTTAAAGCAATAGTTACAAGTGCACAGGCAGATAAATTTGATGAGAATTGGATTGGTCGCACAATCGATAAAGATTTTATTAAAGACTTACAAACCATAAAAGATGTGGATCTCTGTGGTGAAAAGGGAGAATATCATACTTTTGTTTATGATGGCCCGATCTTTAATAAAAGAATAAATATAAAAAAGACAGAAAAACTATTGATTAATAATTTCTGGTTCTTAGATATCCAGGAGTATAGTGTTGAATCAAAAGAAAGGAGGTAGGTCTGATGAAAAAAGCAATATTATTAACAGTAGTCTTCTTTTGGGTCTGGGTAATATCTGTATCAGCGCGGGAGGTGGAACTGGAAAAGATTGTAATAACTCCTTATAGAACAGAGATTCTATCTAAAGTAGCAGGTGCAACTGTAGAAGAAATTGATGTAGAAGAAACCCAAAATAAAGGAATATATTCTCTAAAAGAGGCACTGGCTGAATCTACAAGTATTATGAAGACCGCAACTGGAATAGGTGGAGATACCTCTATTTTCTTAAGGGGTCACAATTCTTATCATAGCCGTTTTATGCTTGATGGAATAAAGATATATGACCCTATACTTACCAGCGGGTATTATAATTTTGCTCATTTTAAATTAATTGGCGTTGATAGAATTGAAGTCTCCAAAGGTCCGCAAAGTTCTCTTTACGGTTCAGATGCTATTGGAGGAATAATAAATCTTTTAAGTAAAAAAGGGAAAGAAAAACCTAAATTTATCTATCAACAGAAAATAGGTAGTTACCATACCTATGAAGAGTCTTTAGAATTTAATGGAAGGAAGGATAATTTTGGTTATAATGTAGGGGTGATTAGGACAGATACCGGAGGCTATTCTTTAGCCAAAGAAAAAAATAACAATCACGAAAGAGACTCTTATCACAATTTAAATGCCATTTTAAATTTAGATTATGAAATTTCTGATAGAACAAAACTTGAACTTATTGGTCATTACATCTATGCCAAATATGAATACGACGGAAGTAGCTGGACTCCACCCTATCTTCCTGTCGACGATGATGATAACTATGCCTATGACTACGAAGGAATCTTAGGTCTTAAGGTAAAATACTCCATTAGCAATAATTTGGATTATAAACTAACTTTAGCCTCTACCAAAATATACCGAAAGGGCTGGGAGGATGCTTTAACTGACTACTGGTATCTTGGCTCAACCTATCAGTTAGATAATCAATTTGAGTTAAGACCAGTTGATTTTTATAAGATAATCTTTGGTTTTGATTATTTAAGAGAAAAGGGTGATTCTTTCAGGGCAGACAGCTGGGGAGGTTCTGACTTTCCTAAAGAAACTGCAAATAACAAAGGTTATTTTTTGGAAAATATCTTAGAACCTAATAAAAATATACTTTTTTCTTTATCTTATAGATTAGATGATCATTCAAGTTTTAAAGACAAAAGTACTTATAGAATTGGAGGAAGTTATCTGTTTAATGAAGATACAAAACTAAAGGCATCTTTTGGCACAGGTTTTAAGGCACCATCCTTATATCAACTTTATGCTCCACAAACTGCCTGGGGACCTATTGGCAATAGTAATCTTAAACCGGAGAAATCAGAAACCTATGAGATAGGTTTTGAACATAAATTTAATGATAATTTAAAATTAAGCTCTGTTTATTTTCACAGTCAACTTAAAGATCTTATAGATTATATCGGGGGACAGGGTTATGTTAATGTAAGTAAATCCAGAATTAAAGGGATTGAAAATGAATTAATCTACTCCTTAAATAAAAATATAGATTTAAGTTTAGGGTATACTTGGTTAGATACAGAAAATAAAGAAAACCATGCAGAACTTGCCAGACGTCCATCTAATAAAGTATTATTTAGAATAAAAGGAGAATTTGATAAATTAACCACTTATTTGGATATCTCCTATACAGGACATCGCTTTTCAGATACTTCAGGAAATCAGCTTCTTAAACCTTATGTATTAGGAAATATTGCTATAAATTATAAACTGAAAGATAATTTTGAAGTATTTAGTCGTGTTGAGAATATAGTGGATGAAAAATATGAAGAGATAAAAGGATATCAGACTTCTAAATTCTCTTTATTTTTTGGGACAAGGCTTATATTTTAACATTTCTCCCTAAAGGATAGGATCTAATCGCAATATATATTTTCCAGGAATGTTTCCTGATGCCTTTGAGTTTGAGGGACGCTCCTTAATCTGAAGCAAAGGTTGTCCCCTGAGGACTGTAACCGCAATATAATAATGTCCTAATTGTGCAAAATAGATTTGTCCGCTAATTCACAAGTTAATAGATAAAAAGCTAAAGCAAATAGAAGCAGCCCAGATATTAGATTTAAGCACCAGACAGATAAGGAGGATAATTAAAAGGATAAAAGAAGAAGGTGATAAGGGTATAATTCATAGACTAAGAGGTAGGCCTTCTCATCGTCTATTTCCTCAAAAACTAAAAGATAAAGTTATTAGTCTTTACAAGAACAAATACCCTGATTTTGGTCCTACCTTAGCAACTGAAAAACTCTTAGAGTTAAATAAGATCAAATTAAGCAAGAGACACTAAGGAAGTGGCTAATTGATGAGGGCTTATGGCACAGACAAGGAAAATCCCGAAAACATAGATTTTGGCGTCAAAGGTGTGAATGTTTCGGCCAGCTGGTCCAACTCGACGGCTCACACCATAAATGGCTTGAGGAAAGAGATCCAGAACTTGTTTTGATGACTTATGTCGATGATGCTACAAATTTAGTCTTTGCCAGATTCTACGATTACGAAGGAACAATGCCTGCAATGAATAGCTTTAAAAGATACATAGAAAAGTATGGTATTCCCTAGGCTATCTACGTCAACAAACACACCACTTATAGGTCAACTAAAAAACAAAGTATAGAAGAACAATTAGAGAACAAACAACCTTTAAGCCAATTTGAGAGGGCTCTGAACGAGTTAGGCGTAAATATCATTCATGCCAATTCACCTCAGGCAAAAGGAAGGATAGAGAGGGTTTTAAGGACCTTTCAAGATAGGCTGATAAAAGAGATGAGATTAAAGATTATTAAGACTAAAGAAGAGGCAAATGAATTCTTAAAAGCGTATCTTGTTAAATTTAATCAGAGATTCAGTATTGAACCATTAAATTCGGCAAATCTTCACAGAGCCATACCTAAAAACGACTTAGATAAGATATTATCTGTAAGAACAAAGAGGGTCTTAAGAAGTGATTTAACGATAAGACATAACAGAAGGCTTTACCAGATCTTAGGATTTGCCTTTAGGCATAAGGACAAAGTATGTCTTTGTAGAAGAAAGACTTAACGGCAAATTGTACATTAACTATAATGGCTTTAGCCTAAAATACAAACTCATAGATATAAAGCCAGCGAAACCAAAAGAACCTTATAGACCAAGAACCAAATACATTCCTCCTAAAGATCATCCTTGGAGGAAGTTTAAGTTACCCGGTTCTTTAAATTTTAAAGAGAAAG
Source organism: Candidatus Omnitrophota bacterium (assembly GCA_023819035.1). Taxonomy (GTDB): domain Bacteria; phylum Omnitrophota; class Gorgyraeia; order Gygaellales; family Profunditerraquicolaceae; genus JAMWCL01. Next base: position 306 of record JAMWCL010000004.1, on the reverse strand, counting down.
AAGAGATGTTAGCTAGTGCTCTTTAAAAATATGAAATTTCTATATTGCTAAAAATATGAAATTTCTATTTTGCTTTTACATCTGCCAAAAATTATCCGTTACCACAATATAATAATGTCATCTTTCTGCAAAGTAGAAGGCTTAAGCAGGGGCGTTCCTTATCCTAAAGCATAGTCTGTCCCCCTTAGATAAGATATTAAAAACTTTCACTTAAGAAATATAACTTATCCTTGCCAATTATCTGCCTCTTGAGCTCAAGAAGTTAAAAAAGAAAAAGATTTTTAGTCAAAATTATGCAAGGGATAA
>JAMWCL010000003.1 GCA_023819035.1 Candidatus Omnitrophota bacterium | reverse complement strand
TGCTTTTTGAGCCTTCCATTAATTCTTCGCCGGGTAGTGTCAGTCAGGTAAGGGAATGTGCTGGTATTCTTACGCAATTAGCAAAGACAAAAGGGATATCTGTCTTTATTATCGGTCATGTAACTAAAGAAGGTACGCTTGCCGGACCAAGGGTCTTAGAACATATTGTTGATACCGTACTTTATTTTGAAGGAGATAGATTCTCTACTTACCGGATCTTGCGGGCAGTAAAAAATAGATTTGGCTCAACTAATGAGATCGGGGTATTTGAGATGACACAGATAGGTCTGAAGGAGGTCAAGAATCCTTCACAGCTATTCTTATCAGAAAGGCCTACTGATGTCCCGGGTTCAGTGGTTACCTGTCTTTTGGAGGGCTCGCGACCACTTCTGGTAGAGGTACAGGCTTTAGTAAGCAGATCTAGTTTTGGCTATGCACGGAGAAGGGCTCAGGGTTTTGATTTTAATCGGTTAAGTTTATTAGTTGCGGTTTTAGAAAAAAGAATTGGTCTTAATCTTATAAATGAAGATATATTTATCAATGTAGCGGGTGGAATAAAGATAGAGGATCCTGCTGCAGATTTAGCTGTAGCCTTAGCAGTTAGTTCTGCCTTTGGAGAAAGACCGATTAAATCAGAGACGGTAGTCTTTGGTGAGATTGGTCTTTCGGGAGAGATAAGAAGTGTTTCTCAGGTTATTCTCCGTATTAATGAGGCAGAGAGATTAGGATTTAAGTATTGCGTATTACCAAAAAATAACTTTAGAAATCTTAATCATTATTTAAAATCAGAATTAATTAATAAGCAGAGCAAGAAATCGAATATGGAATTGGTTGGTGTTTCTACATTAAAAGAAGCAATAGATATAATCGGATTATCTAAATAGAAAGGAGGAGAATATACAATGAATTTATTATTCGTCAGGATTCTTTTTATTATTGGCAGTATTTTTATCGGTTTTTTTACCTTAGAGCCAATGGGAAAAGGTATTTTAGGGGTTTTTATTGGTGCTTTAGCTGGTCTTTTAGTTATTGGTTTGGAGACAATGATGCGACGTGTTTCAGTAAGAGGATTATCCAGTTCAGTATTTGGTTTAATCTTGGGATTAATTATTGCAAAATTGGTTACTGATGCAGTAAGTCTTTTACGGATATCTGCGGATACACTTAATCTTATCCGTGTTAGTTCAATCTTAATTTTTTGTTATTTAGGGATGGTTTTAGCTTTAAGAGGCAAAGACGAATTTAATATCATTATTCCTTATATAAGACTTAAACGTCAAGCCCAAAGTGAAGAGGTAATTATCCTTGATACAAGTGTGATTATCGATGGTAGAATAGTAGATATTTGTAAGACGAGATTTATTGAAGGTAAGATTGTTATCCCGAAATTCGTTTTAAGAGAATTACAGCAGATCGCTGATTCCACCGATCCTATAAAGCGCCAAAGAGGAAGGCGTGGCCTGGATATCTTGCATATCATCCAAAAGGAGATCGGTCAGGGTATAACCTTGCATGAAGAGGACTTTCCCGAGCTTCCTGATGTAGATACTAAATTAGTAAAGCTGGCTAAGCTTTTGGATGCAAGGATATTAACTGTAGATTTTAATCTTAACCGTGTAGCTAGTCTCCAGGAGGTAAGAGTCCTCAATATAAATGAATTAGCCAATGCCCTAAAACCTGTAGTCTTTCCGGGCGAGGAGATGGAGATTAAATTAATTAAAGAGGGCAAGGAATATAATCAGGCAGTCGGTTACCTTGATGATGGGACGATGGTGGTAGTTGAGGAAGCGCGCCGTTACATTGGACAGGAGGTAAAGGTAGTAGTCACCTCGGTATTACAGACCCAAGCAGGTAGGATGATCTTTACTAGGTTAGTCAAATGATCTCGGTAACTGCTATAGTCCTTGCTGCTGGCAAAGGAGTAAGGAGCAAGCTAAAAATACCTAAACCTTTAATAAGAATTAATAATCAACCAATAATCATTCAGTGTCTTAAGGTATTAGCTAATCATCCCCGCATAGGTGAGATTATAGTAGTGGTTAATAGAATGAATAAGGAAGCAATTATTCATAAGATAAAAAAATATAGGATCGGAAAGATAAAGGCAGTAGTCTTAGGAGGAATAAGGCGACAGGACTCAGTTAAAGCAGGGCTTAAGTTAATAAATAAAGATACAAAATTAGTATTGATTCATGATGGGGTAAGGCCATTTATTAATCATAAGCTTATTTCTACATTAATAGAAGAGGCAAATGATTGTGGTGCAGCAATCTTGGGTGTGCCAGTGAAGGCTACGGTTAAGCAGGTTAAGATAAAAGCGGATAAAGTTACTGTTGAAGAAACGCTATCAAGGGATAATCTCTGGGAGATCCAGACCCCCCAGGTTTTTAGAAAAGAACTGATTCTTAAAGCATATCAACAATTTGGTAATATCGATGTTACTGATGATTCAGCATTGGTGGAGAAATTAGGGGTTAAACCAGCTGTTGTTTTCGGCTCATATAAGAATATTAAGATCACCACTTCGGAAGATCTGATATTTGCTAAAGCGATTGCAAATTTAACAAAATAATAATTATGAATTACCGTATAGGAATGGGTTATGATATTCATCGTTTGGTAGAGGGACGCAGGTTATTTATCGGTGGGGTAGAGATTCCTTATTTAAAAGGTTTACTCGGGCATTCTGATGGTGATGTATTGCTGCATGCTATCTGTGATGCGCTCTTAGGTGCTATAGGTGAGGTAGATATCGGTCAGCATTTTCCAGACAGTTATCCTGAATATCACAATATTTCTAGTATAGAATTATTAAAAAGGGTAAATAACTTAGTAAAAGAAAAAGGATTCTATATAAATAATCTGGATACGGTAATAATTGCCCAAGAACCAATCCTTTCACCTTTTAAAAACCAGATAAAAGAAAGAATAGGTCAAATTCTCGGAGTTAATCAGGACTGTATTAGTATTAAAGCAAAGACCAACGAAGGCTTAGGTGAGATTGGTAGAAAAGAGGCGATCGCTTCGTATGCGGTGGTGACATTAACCAAGGAGGTATAAGATATGTTTTTGGCATTAAAGATATTAATTATAATTATTATCCTGGCAATTATTAAATTTATTCTTATTGCTATCTTTTTTCAAAGAGAAATTAAGGCTGCCTTAAAGAAGGATCCTGCTGCAAGAAACTTTTTTGAGGTGCTTTTTCTTTATCAAAGTTTACATGCAATTGTAAGCCATCGTATTGCCCATTTCTTTTATAAGTTAAGATTATTCTTTATCGCGCGTTTAATTAGTCAGATCTCCCGTTGGTTAACCGGGATTGAGATACATCCTGGAGCACAGATTGGAAAGGGACTTTTTATTGATCACGGTATGGGGGTGGTAATTGGAGAGACAACAGTAATAAAGGATAATGTATTATTATATCAAGGGGTTACCTTAGGCGGTACAGGTCTTCAGAAAGGAAAAAGGCATCCGACAATTGGTAATAATGTAGTTATTGGTTGCGGTGCAAAGGTATTAGGAGATATTACTATTGGCGATAATTCCTATATCGGAGCAAATGCAGTAGTAATTAAGGATGTTCCACCAAATTCTACCGTGGTAGGGATTCCAGGCAGGATTACTAAACAGAATGGTAAAAAGATAGAGGTTAGCTTAGATCACATTCATATCTTGGATCCTGTTATAGAAATGATAGAAGAGCTTCAAAAGCGCATCGAAAAATTAGAGAAAAAATTATGATATGGCTATCTATCTATATAATTCTTTAAGTCGTAAGAAAGAAGAGTTTATTCCTTTAAACCCTCCCCAGGTGAATATCTATACCTGTGGGGTTACGGTATACGATGAAAGTCATATCGGTCATGCCCGAAGTCTTTATATCTTTGATGTAATTACAAGATACTTAAGGTATAAGGGTTTTAAGGTAAATTTTGTGCGTAATATTACCGATATTGACGATAAAATTATTAATCGCGCTAATGAGCTTAAGATAAGCTGGAAGGATTTAGTAAAGAAATATATTGATAGCTATCACGAAGACCTAAAACTTCTTAATATAGATAAAGCAGATTATGAACCATGCGCTACAGAGAATATCTCCGAGATGATTGAATATATAAAAAAATTAATTGATCAGGGCTACGCTTATATTACTGAAAGTGGTGTATATTTTAAAGTTAGACAGTTTAGGGAATATGGGAAATTATCCGGACAGGGTATAGATCAGATGATTAAAGGGGTGCGGATCGAGCCGGATGAGAAAAAACGCGACCCTTTAGACTTTGCCTTATGGAAGATATCTAAGCCCGATGAACCTGCCTGGACCAGCCCTTGGGGTAAAGGAAGACCGGGTTGGCATATAGAGTGTTCGGTGATGTCGCAGAAGTTTCTTAAAACTGAGACTTTAGATATTCATGGAGGCGGTCGGGATTTAATCTTTCCACATCATGAAAATGAGATTGCCCAGACAGAGTCGATAACAAAAAAACCATTTGCAAGATACTGGATTCATCATGGGTTATTAACGATTAATGGACAGAAAATGGCTAAGTCCTTAGGGAATTTTATCTCTATAAAAGATTTTATTGCAAGATATAAAGAACCTGATATCTTAAAATTGTTTTTCCTCTCTGCGCATTATTCACAACCTATTGATTATACGGAAGAGAAGATAAAAGAAACAGTACATGCCTTAGAAAGAATCTTGATTTTATTGGTTAAGATCAATCAGAGAATGCCTGCGGTATATAATCTTAAGCAGGATGTTGTTCCAATTCATGACCTTAAAAATAGATTCATTGAGGCAATGGATGATGATTTTAATACCCCTAAGGCTTTAGCAGTTATATTCGATTTGGTCAATCTCACAAATAAAAATATAGATAATTTAAATTTTATATTAAAGGCAAAGATCCTTTTAGAGGAATTTAAGAAGATTTTCGGTTTAAGTTTAAGTAATATCTCATTTGATACCCTCTCTGAGGAGATAAAGACTTTGATTGGCAAACGAAATAATGCTCGGAAAAGAGGTGACTTTAAAGAAGCAGATAGAATTAGAAAGGAATTAGAGCAAAAAGGTATAATTTTAGAGGATACTAAGGAGGGCACCACTTGGCGAAGAAAACTATAAGAGGTATATTAATTACCTTTGAAGGTTCCGAAGGTTGTGGTAAAAGTACGCAGTCAAGATTGCTTTATAGATATTTAAAAGATAAGGGCTATCCGGTGATTTATCTCCGCGAGCCGGGGGATACTCGGGTGGGTGAAAAGATTAGAAAGATCCTTTTAGATCCTCGGAATGAAATCACTTCTCTTGGTGAAACATTACTTTATATGACTGCTAGAGCAGAATTGGTTTATAAGGTTATTCAACCTGCACTTAGGCAAGGAAGGATTGTTATCTGCGACCGCTTTTTGGATTCCACATTTGCTTATCAAGGATATGGTTTAGGTGTAGAACTTAAGGTGATCAGATTTTTAGGAAAATTAGTTACCTTAGGTATAAAACCGGATTTAACTATTTTTTTAGATTTACCGGTAAAAAAATGTTTAGAAAAGCGAAAGCCTATAAAGGATCGTATAGAAAGAAGGTCTTATCGTTATCATATAAGGGTAAGAAAGGGATACTTAAGACTTGTTCTTCAGGATCCTGAGAGAATAAAATTAGTTAAGGTAGATAAGGATAAAAAAAGGACACAACAAAAAATTAGAGAGATAGTTAATAGTTTTTTATTAAAATGGCATGGCTCTTTCCCAGATAAAAGGACAAGATAGAACGATAAGGTTTTTAAAGGAATATATTAAAAAATCAGATTTACAAAGGGGCCTTCTTTTTATCGGTCCCGAGGGGATTGGAAAAAAAAGCGTAGCTATTAATTTAGCAAAGGCTATAAATTGTCAGCAGGCTCAAGATGATTCTTGCGATCTCTGTTTAAATTGTACAAGGATTGATAAAAGACAATATCCTGATTTTTTTCTTATCGAAGATTCGGAATCCGAATCAATAAAGATAGATCAGATTCGCCAACTAAAGACCCAAATTTATCTTAAGCCCTATGAAGCAAAAATTAAAGTTTTTATCCTGGATAATGTTCATAATTTAACCTCTGAAGCAGGTAATGCTATTTTAAAAATACTTGAGGAGCCACCACAGAAAAGTTTAATAATTTTAATTACCTCGACACCTTATTTATTATTTAAAACGATAATCTCACGCTGTCAGATCTTTAGGTTCTATCCCTTAAAAAGAACGGCACTTAAAGAGATGCTGATAAAAGAATATAAACTTGATACCTATCAGGCACATTTTTTAGCATATTTTTTTGAAGGAAGGATTGGTAAAACATTAACCTTAAAAGACACCGATATATTAAATTATAAAAATAGAATTATTGATGAATTTTTATCAGAAAAGATTGGGGATTCGCAAAGAATCTCTTTTGGAAACAGGCAAGATCTGCGCAATTATATAAATATTTTGCTCTCTTGGTTCAGGGATCTGTATCTAATTAAAACGGGAATTAGGCATTCAGAAATTATTAATATAGATCGTCTGGATATCCTTTTAAAGACAATGAATAAATATTCCTTTATAGAGCTAGATCAGATAATTAACTTTCTTTCTGATTCATTACTTTATTTAGAACAGAATGTTAATCCTAAACTTTTAATCTCGGCTATCAAGACAGAGCTATGGAAAACATAATTTCAGTAAGATTAAGAGATGCAGGACAGATTTATCTTTGCGATGCAGGTAACTTAGAACTTAAAGAAGGCGATTATGTTATTTTAGAGCATGATCGGGGTTTAGACTATGGGCAGATTATTTCTCCTAAGAATGTCCCTCCGGAGATTAAAACAAAAGAGACCCCCAGAAAGATATTACGTAAGGCTGAGGAGTCTGATTTAAAGCAGATTCAGGAGAATCGCTTAAAATCTAAAGAAGCATTTAGTATATGTTTAGAAAAGATACAAGAACACAAACTTTCTATGAAGTTAATAAAGGCAGAGTATTCATTCGATCGCTCAAAAATCATATTCTATTTTACTGCTGAAGGAAGGGTAGATTTTAGGAATTTAGTTAAAGATTTAGCCAAGGTCTTTAAAGCAAGAATAGAATTAAGGCAGATAGGGGTCAGGGATGAAGCAAAGCTTTTTGGTGGTTTTGGCTCCTGTGGTAGGGCGCTTTGCTGTACCACATTTTTAAAAGATTTTGAACCTGTAACAATAAAGATGGCTAAAGAGGAAGGATTGCCTCTGAATCCACCTAAGCTTTCTGGGGTTTGTGGAAGATTGATGTGTTGTCTTTCCTTTGAGTACGAAACCTATAAAATTTTATCTAAAGGTCTTCCTCGTGAGGGGGAACGTATAAATACAGCCCAGGGAAGAGGTAAGGTTATTAGTGTCGATGTTTTTAAACGTATGGTTACGGTAGAATTGGAAGGTGGGGCACAGATACAGATTAAGATAGATTATAAGGAAAGAGATGGCAGATAAATTCTATATTACTACCCCTTTATACTATGTAAATGCTTCACCCCATATAGGGCATTCTTATACCACGATTGCTGCGGATTGCTTAGCTAGGTATATGCGAAATTTATTAGGTAAAGAGAATGTTTGGTTTCTTACCGGCACAGATGAGCATGGACAGAAGATTCAAAGACAAGCAGAAGCAGAAGGATTAACTGCTCAAGAATTTGTGGATAGAATGGTTTTACAGTTTAAAAACCTTTGGCAGAGATTAGATATTTCTTACGATGATTTTATCCGGACTACCGAAAGAAGACATACCGAGTTTGTCCAGAGGGCCTTAGAGATAATCTATAAAAAAGGTGATATTTATGAAGGTAAATATGAAGGCTGGTATTGCACACCCTGTGAAACCTTCTGGCCGATGAGCAAGGATGTGGCTTACCTTTGTCCTGACTGTAAAAGACCCTTAGAGAAGATTAGTGAAACCAATTATTTTTTTAGACTCTCTAAATATCAAGATTGGTTGATTCAATACATTAATAAACATCCTGATTTTATAAGACCATCAAGTCGTTATGAAGAGGTTTTAAGGTTCTTAGAATTAAATAAATTAAATGATCTTTGTATCTCAAGGCCAAAGGGGCGTCTAAGTTGGGGTATCCCTATACCTTTTGCTAAAGGACATGTTACCTATGTTTGGTTCGATGCCTTAATAAACTATATCAGTGCAGTAGGTTCATTTGATAGTCAGAATAATTATCATTCGGAATGGTGGCCTGCAGATTTGCAATTAATTGGGAAGGATATCTTAAGACAACATGCAATATATTGGCCGATTATGCTTAAAGCCTTAGATATTCCTGCCCCTAAGACAATATTTGCACATGGCTGGTGGCTTATGGGAGAAAGCAAGATGTCTAAGTCTAAGGGTAATGTAGTCTCTCCTGTAGAGATGACAGATAGGTTTGGAGTTGATGCCTTTAGATATTTTATTCTTCGCGATATTCCATTTGGTTCGGATGGTAATTTTTCTGAAGAATCATTTATGAAGAGGTTAAATGCCGATCTTGCCAATGATCTCGGTAATTTAGTTTACCGGACATTGACAATGGTAGAAAAGTATTTTAAGAATATAATCCCTCCTCAGCCAAACAGGATAAAAAATAATCAGGCCAAGATGATAATTAGTAAAACAGAAGAGCTTTCTAAGACCTTAAAAATTAGCCTAAGTATAACTAGAGATTATAATTTTAGTTTAGCCTTAGAGGATATCTGGGAAGTGATTAATATGGCTAACAAATATATTGAAGATACAAAGCCGTGGAATTTAGTAAAAGAAAATAAAACTGATGAACTTAAAGAATTTATCTTTGTGCTTATTGATACAATAAGAAAAATTACTGAATTTATTTATCCTTTTATACCTCAGACCGCAGGGTTAATAAAAGAACAGATAGGTCAGGAGAAAATTAATAAGGGCAAACCACTTTTCCCTCGAATTAAAACTACTTAATTAACCTTGCCTGATAACCATGAACCAAGAAATAAGATTAATAGATACGCATTGCCATCTGGATTTTCCAGAGTTTAATCTAGATATTGAGAAGGTTATTAAACGTGCCAAAGACAACGGCATAGATTTTATAGTAAATATAGGTTCTAGTTTAGAAGGTTCGAAAAGATCAATCGAACTTGCCAAAAAATATGATTTTATTTATGCTACAGTAGGTCTCCATCCTCATTATACGCAGGATTTCAATAAAGAGGTTAGATTAAGTCTTTATGATTTAGCCAGAGAAGATAAAGTAGTTGCTATTGGGGAGATTGGTTTAGATTATTTTGGGGATGTTCCTGAACCAGAAAAACAAAAAGAGCTTTTTGTTGAACTAATAGGATTAGCTAAAGATTTAAATCTTCCCTTGATTATTCATAATCGCCAGGCCTGGAATGATATCTTAAGGATTCTTAAAGACAATCTTCCCCTTAAAGCAGTCTTTCATTGTTTTTCCGGTGATGAAACATTTTTAAAAGAATGTCTTAATTTGGGTTTTTTTGTTTCTTTTACCTGTAATATTACTTATAAAAAAGCAGATAATTTAAGGAGATTGGTTAAGTTGACACCCTTAGAGAGAATCTTTTTAGAGACAGATGCACCATTTTTACCTCCCGAAGGATTGCGAGGAAAAAGAAACGAACCAATGTATATAAGGATGCTTGCTGAGGAGATCGCTAGGATTAAGGGCATAAGCCTTGCGGAAGTAGGTAAAATTACTACGGATAATGCATTAAGATTTTTTAAGATAAAAAATAATTATGGATTCTAAGGTCTCTATTGTAAGATGTAATGGTTATGAGCCAGCTTTAGTTCAAGAAGCAGTAAGAAGGGCAGTGGATTTAATCGGTGGAATAACTAAATTTATCTCTTATGGAAGTAAAGTGTTGATTAAACCTAATCTTTTGATGGCTAAAGAACCCGAAGCAGGCATCACTACCCATCCTGAGGTAGTTAGAGCGGTAATTAGAGTGTTAAAAGAGATTAACTGCAGAATATTTCTTGGGGATAGTCCAAGTGCATGGGAGAAATGGTCAGATATAAATGAGGTATATGTAAAAACGGGGATGAAAAGGATTTCTCAAGAGGAAAATGTAGAATTGGTCAATTTTGAAAAGAGACGCTTGAGGGATAAGTTTCCTTTAACCGCCTGGCTTGACGAATGCGATTATCTTATTTCCATACCAAAATTTAAAACCCATCAGTTAACTATTTTAACCGGAGCAATTAAGAATCTTTATGGATTAGTAAGTGGAATTTATAAGATTAAATTACATCAAAGATATTTTAATGATTTAGATTTTGCTAATATCCTTGTGGATATATATCAACAGGTAAAACCCAGTTTAAATATTATTGATGGAATTGTGGCGATGGAATCCGATGGTCCAGCTACATCCGGAAAATTGCGTAAGGTAGGTTTAATCCTTGCTAGCTCGGATGCAGTAGCCTTAGACAGTATTTTGACGATGATTATGGGGCTAAAACCATTAGATATTTTGACTACCCGGATTGCTTCTGAAAGAGGACTGGGGATAGCAGATATTAATTCTATTCAGATTTGTGGCGAAGATCTAAAAAATGTTTTAGAAAGACCTTTTAAATTACCGGCTACTTCTTTAAAAACAAGGATTCCTAAATTAATTATAAAGATTGTTTCAAAATTTATACATTTTTATCCTAAGATTAATAAGAATAACTGTGTTTTATGCAGAACTTGTGTACAGATTTGTCCGGCAAATGCAATAAGGATAAAGGATAAGCGGATTATTATCGATTATTCTAAGTGCTTATCCTGTTTCTGTTGTCAGGAAAGCTGTCCTTACTCAGCGATAAAGGTAAAGAAGGCTTTTTTAGTAAGATTTTTAGGATTATAGAAAGATAAATTTTAGGCCTATGTATATTCAGACTATAGCATGGAAAGATAATGCAATAAGAATCATTGACCAGAACAAGCTTCCTCAAAAACTTAAGTATATTTATATAAAGGACATAAGCTCTTTATGGAAAGCAATAAAGATTATGCAGATTCGGGGGGCACCGGCATTAGCCGGTGCAGCAGGGTTAGGCTTATATTTAGGTATTAAAGAGTCAAAGGCAAAGAACTTCGGGCAATTTATTAAAGAATTAGATAGGCTGATAAGATATCTATCAATGAGCCGTCCTACGGCAAGAAATTTATTTTGGGCTTTGGAACGGATAAGAAAAAAAGTTTTGAAACATAAGAAAAATCCTGTTTTTGAACTTAAAAAAATAATCTTCAATGAGACACAAAAGATAATTCTTGAGGATAAGATTGCTTGTCGCAGAATAGGGGAATTTGGAGCAAGACTGATTAAAGATAATGATACAATTTTAACTATCTGTAATACAGGAATCTTTGCCACCATTGATTATGGCACCGCTTTAGGGATAATCTATCGGGCAAAAGAAAAAGGAAAATATATAAAGGTCTATGTTTGTGAGACAAGACCCATGCTTCAGGGAGCGCGTCTTACTACTTGGGAGCTTAAGCATAAGGGATTAGACGTGACTTTAATTTGTGATAGTATGGCTGCTTATCTTATGCAGAAAAAAAAGATTAATAAAGTTATTGTAGGAGCGGACAGGGTTGCCATAAATGGTGATACCGCTAACAAAATCGGAACATATAATCTGGCAGTTTTAAGTTTTTATCATAGGATTCCTTTCTATGTAGCCTGCCCTTTATCTACTTTTGATCTTTCCTGTAAAGATGGTGGTGATATACCTATTGAACAAAGATCGGTTAAGGAAGTTAGAGAACTATTTTTTAAAAAGCCAATTGCTAAAAAGAATATTAAGATATTCAACCCTGCCTTTGATATAACACCACATAATCTGATCACTGCCATTATTACAGATAAAGGAATTATAAAAAAACCTTATAAGAAAAATATCTTAAGGATAATTAAGAATAAAAATGCAATTAAGTAAATTAGGAGAATTTGGTTTAATTAGAAAAATAAGAAGTATTATTAAAACTGATTCATCGGTGATTAAAGGAAGTGGCGATGATTGTGCAGTTTTAAGATTAGATCGGGCTAATTATCAACTCTTTTGTTGTGATATGCTTATCGAGGGAGTGGATTTTAAACCAACCGATGACCCCTACCTTATAGGGAGAAAGGCAATTGCGATATCCTTAAGTGACATCGCTGCTTGTGGTGGGATACCTCGTTACTGCTTGGTTTCGGTAGGAATAAGCCCTAAAAAAACACTTGTTTTTTTTCAAGACCTTTTAAGAGGTATGCTTGATATTGCTAAAAGATATCGCATGAATCTTGTAGGAGGAGATTTAACTAGGTCCGATAAATTAATTATCGATGTAAGCATTTTAGGAAAGGTTGAAAAAAAGAACCTTCTGTTAAGAAGCGGTGCTAAGACAGGAGATATTATCTTCGTTACTGGAACTCTAGGGGGCTCTATTTTTAGAAAACATCTTGAATTTATTCCGCGTATAAAAGAGGCAAGGTTTTTGGTAAGGAACTTTAAAATAAATTCTATGATTGATATATCCGATGGTTTAGTACAGGATTTATCCCATATATTAGAAGAAAGCAAAAGGGGAGCCATAATATATGAGGAATTAATCCCTTTAAGTAAGGAGGCAAGGGATTTAGAAGATGCACTTTATTCGGGTGAGGATTTTGAATTATTGTTTACTGTTAGTATTTCTGAAGCAAAAAAAATCTATAGAAAAAAAATAAAACTCTTTAAGCCCATTGGAGAGATTGTTGATAAGAATTATGGTTTAAGATTAATAGATAAACAAGGCAAAACAAAGATTATTAAAATAAAAGGGTTTCGGCATTTTTAAGATGCAATTAATCTCTAAATCTATAGAGCATACCCTTAAGATAGGAAGAATGCTTGCTAAGTATTTAAAGAAAAGGGATATAATTTGTCTTATAGGTCAATTAGGTTCGGGAAAGACAGTCTTAGTTAAAGGTATTGCAGAAGGGTTAGGGATAAAAAGTTGGGTAGTTAAAAGCCCAAGTTTTATTTTAATCCATGAATATAAAAGTAAGAATAACCTTCTTTATCATCTCGATCTTTATCGCCTTAAAAATCCAATTGATACAGTTTTATTAGGGTATGAAGAATATCTTTATAATGAGGGTATCTGTGTGATTGAGTGGGCAGAGCGATTAAATTATCTAATGCCTAAAGAATACCTTAAGATTAACTTTTATATTGTTTCTGAAGAAAAAAGATTACTTAAATTTATTGCTTACGGAAGGCGCTATAAAGAATTACTTAAAAGAATCTATGAAGATATTAGGCATTGATACTTCAAGTAATTTTCTTTGTGTGGGTATTGCTGAAGATGATAAAATATGCGAGTATAATTTAGAGTTAGCAAAACAGAATTCAAATATTCTTATCCCCACAATAAAAAGGATCTTGGAGGTTTTAGGTTGGGATATTAGTGAGATTGATTATCTGGCTTGTGGTTTAGGGCCGGGTTCGTTTACGGGAATCAGAGTAGGGCTTAGTACCATTAAAGGAATGGCCTGGGCTTTAAATAAGCCAATAATAGGCATTTCCAGTTTGGAGATATTGGCAAGAAATGTCAAGATAGATTCGGGTTTTATAATGCCCATCATCGATGCTAAGCGGAATCTTGTTTATACCACTATTTATAAAATAAAGAATACCTGTATAAGAAGAATAAGTCCTTATATGCTATTAGATGAAGAAAGCTTATTAAAAAAAATAAAGAAGAATACTATACTTCTGGGGGATGGATTAAATCTATATAATAGAAGAAAACTTTTCTCTTCAGCAAAGGGCATTATTATTTTGGATAAAGATTACTGGTATTTAAAAGGATTCAGTATTATTTTATCTGCAAAGGATAAGATAGATAAAGGGGAATTATCTAATCCTTTTGATATAAAACCAATCTATCTTTATCCTAAAGAGTGCCAAATTAAGATTAATAGATGAAAATATGAAAGATAAAATTGGTTATCGGCCTACCTGGGCGGAGATTAATTTAAATAACCTGGTTTATAATTTTAAAGAGATTAAAAAATTTTTAAATCCAGATACAAAGATTATGGTAACTGTAAAAGCAGATGCCTATGGTCATGGTATAATTAGGATAGCGAAGAAGTTGGTTGAATGCGGGGTAGATTATTTAGGGGTAGCTTCCATTGATGAGGGGATAAGTTTAAGAGAAGCAGGAATGAAGATACCCATTCTGGTATTGGGTATGGTACTTAAGAAAGACATCCCTGCTTTATTTGAGTATAACTTAACGACAACCCTCTGTAGCGAAGATTTGGCCGAGGCTTTAAATAATATGGCAAAATTAAAAAATAAATCTATAAATGTACATATTAAAATCGATACAGGAATGGGCCGTCTTGGGGTTTTATATAAAGATGCTGAGAAATTTGTCAAAAAGGTAAAGCGGTTAAGTTTTATTAATATTGAGGGAATATTTACCCATTTTCCTTTAGCGGATACAGATAGAAATTTTACCTTATCTCAGATAAATCAGTTTATTAGTTTAATTAAAAACTTGGAAAAACAGAGTATCTATATACCCTTAAAGCATGCAGCAAACAGTATCGGTATAATTGAGTATCCTTTAAGTCATCTAAATATGGTAAGACCGGGGCTTATAATTTATGGCCTTTATCCGAAAAAGAATATAAATATAAAATTAAAACCCCTGCTTAGCCTTAAGACCAAGATAGTTTATTTTAAAAGGGTCCCTAAGGGCTACGGTATAAGTTATGGACATGATTATATTACTAAGAAAGAAACTACTATTGTGGTTTTACCTATTGGATACGGTGATGGTTATCCCCGAAATCTTTCTAATCTGGCTCCTGTTTTAATTAAAGGAAGACGTTTCAAAATAAGTGGACGCATATGTATGGATCAGATTATGGTTGATATAGGAGATTTGCCTGTAAGACTTAATGAGGAGGTCGTTCTTATTGGTAAACAGGGTAAATCTAATATTACTGTTGAGGAATTAGCCCTACTTTCCGGTACTATCCCTTATGAGATTGTCTGTGGTTTAGGGAATCGTATTACCCGTATCTATATAGATTAAGGCATCCTATAGAGAAGGTAAAGACTGATAAAGAAAACAATAAGATGTGAAAGGCAGGCAGATAAAAAACTAGGGAGAATACCTGTTTTACCTAAGGCAATACTTATGGCATTTAATCCATAATAGAAGAATCCCAAAAGAAAAGATATACCTATTGAGGAAAGGCCAGTGGCTTTTCTTTTTGTCCTTAATGAGAATGGGATTCCCATGATGATGATGATTAGATTCATAAATGGTTCAGTAAACTTTCGGTAAAGATCTACCTTTAAACTCCGAACCATGGTAGTAGCTCCGCTTTGAGATAATTTCCAGATATAATTGTCTAATTGGGCTATATTCATAAATTCTGGTTCTTGTTTTTGTTCTAAGAACTCCTGAGGCGTTTCCATTATATCCATTATCTCTTCTTCATGATATTCGGGTTGCCCTTTTATCCGGCCATTTTTATCAAACTCATAAGTAATACTTTTATAAAATTTCCAAAGCCCGTTTTGGTAGATTCCTTTTTCAGCAATGATTTTTTTGGTGAGATTTTGCATTTTATCATGCTCTAATATAACAATACCCTCTATCACATCTGCATGAGGATAAAATCTATTTATATAAAAGAGCCTATTTTTTAATCCGTATATAGAAAGCTGGCTTAAAACCCTTTCCTCTTTCTTCTTTTGACCTTCCATCTCTAATTTTATTTTTTCTAAAAATTGTCTGGATTCAGGCAGTAATTTTTCGCCAACCAAATAAACAATGAGACTTAAAAGAAGACCAAATATCATGATCGCTTTGGTTATCTGAAAGATACTTAATCCCGATGCACGCATGGCAATGATCTCGTTATCTTTGTTCAATCTTCCCAAGGTATAAAGTGTAGCTAATAAAGCAGCAATAGGAGATACCTGTACAAAGATAGTAGGTAGATAAGAAAAATAATATTGTTTTAAGATAATAAAGCTTACCTGTTGCCTTAATATTTGATCAAGATGTGAAAATATATCGATGATAATGTAAAGAAAGATAAAGATAATTAAACAGCCAAAAAAGATATTCAATATGAATTTTAATATATAACGCTCTAATATCTGCATAACTAAAAGTCTGTATAATAAAACAGAGCTACTATAGCCGGCATACCTTATAAGTCAACAGTATACCCAAAATACCTAAAAAAATATTCGGTAACCATATTGCAATTGTAGGATTCAGGCGCCCTTCTAGACTTAATGCTTCTGAACCAATAAGCATCAGATAATATATTCCTGCAATAAGGAAGGTAAGACCGAAGTTAATCGATTTTTCTCGACGCTGGGTGATTAAAGCAAATGGTGAACCAAAAAGGATAAAGATGAAACAGGAGAAGGCTAGGGCAATTTTTTTGTTTATTTCGATAATAAAGGGCAAAGGTTCTATCATTTCATTTCTTAATTTCTTTATTTCATTTATTAGTTCCCGGAGAGTCATATCTTTTGGTTTTTTCTCCAGATTCTCTTCCTTTTGTAGCTTAGAAAGATTTAAGGTCATAAAGTAAGTTTTAAAATTAAGTTTATAGAAATTTTTAGGATTCTGAGGGTCAGGTTCGTCAGATGTGCCATCGATAAGTTTTAATTTTATTTGATTTTTCTCCGGTATATGAATAAATTCACCTTTTTTAGCAACAATTGTCCGGGTAGGTTTATCATCTGGTTGGGGTTCATATATACGTACATTATAGAGTCTGTTTTTCTTTTGATCAACCTCGTAGATAAATATGATATATCTTTCAAATGAATTAATAAAAACACCTGGTTCTAAAGCTACCGTAGGATTTTTTATTCCTATCTCTTTTAGAATCTTTCTTGAGGCGTAATGTGCATAAGGGATGGCTCTAGTGTTAAATACTACCAGAATTAAACTTAAAATTATTCCTACTACATAAAGAGGAAATAGTAGATTAAAGAAATTTATTCCACTGGCTTTAATTGCGGTAATCTCATTATCTCCCGAAAGTCTACCTAAGGCAAGTAAGATTGCAGCCAGAACTGCCATCGGCAGGGTATAACTAAAAAGATACGGTAGCATAAATAAAAAAAGCTTTAAGACTGTATAAGGATCTATACCTTTACGGATTATTAAGTCAGTCATCTTTATCAGATTACCCAAGACCATTACGAAGGTAAGCACACTTAGAGCCAAAAACAAAGGGCCAATGAATTCTTTTAATAAATAATTACGGAGTATTCTCATGGGATTAACTGGCTAAAGTTAAAACAAATATCATATTTGCTCCTGAATTTTTTAAGGCATAAGCTGCCCAAGAGGTAGTTGCTCCTGTAGTTAAAACATCATCTACAAGCAGTAGATTTTTATTTTTAATAATATCTTTTTGCCTAACCAAGAAGCTATCCTTAACATTTAAGTTACGTTTTTGATATTCCAGTTCCGTCTGGGTTTTAGTATAACGGTTTCGCAGTAAGATCTGCTCTGACATCGTCTTGTTAAATTCCTTAGCAATCCAGAAACCTAAGATCTTGGCTTGATTAAATTCCCTTTCTCTTAATCGAGTTTTATGTAAGGGTATAGGGATAATTAGATCTATATCATTCATTGGTAAATTATAATTTTTAATAAATTCGATCATTAGTTTGCTTAAGGTGTATCCTAAGTAGTCTTTATTTTTATATTTAAATTCATGGATTAATTCCTTAATTATTCCTTCATATACACAGGGGCTAAAGGCACGGTCAAAATATAAGGTATTCTTCAGACAGTTATTACAGATGGTTTCCATAACTGCATCCAGATGTCTACCACATTTATAGCAGAAGGGAGGCAGATTTCTTTGAATTTTATTCCAACATTCATTACAGATAATCTCATCCATCGAAGCAATATTTTTAAGCGATATCTTACAGCTAATACAGACCTTTGGATAAATTATATCTTTTAAGCCATTAATGAATTCCTTTAACATGAATAATATCATAACAACTAAATTAAACTTTGTCAAAATAAAATGGTAAATTGCCTGCGCAATAAGTATTCATAGTTATCATCCCTGGCGACTTTTTCTTTGACTCTGGTTTTGCCGTAATGGATGTATATTTTTATAGGAATCTGCTCAAGCAGTCTATCCAGGATAACAGGAGGAAATGCCAGTATTTTGGGGTTTATCTGTGGCGTCTCTTGTTTTAAGATCTGATAGGGCGATAAATTATCCTTATTGGAATTCGTTCTTTCTTCTTGTAACTGCCTATAAATTCTACGCGGTTATCTGTCTGGTAGGTCTTTTCTGAGCTTAATGATTCTCTTCCAGCTCCTTAGGGATCTTGTTTGGTCTTACTTTTGGCGCACCTGATAAATCCTCTAGGCCTTTAGAGCCATATCTATCATAGCGCAACAGCCATTTCGCACAGTGAGCCTTGAGGTACCGAAATGAGAGGCTACCTGTAGGATGTTGTGTTCTTTGGCATACTGAACCATAGCCAAAACGATAGTTAAACTTATTGGACATATCTTTTAATAGGTCATTATACATTACTGGAGGAGCCATAGACTATATCCTTTTTAGGGCTTTGGTCAACAAAAAATTAAAATTCTCTTTTCTTAAGATACATTTTATCATAACTGGCTTCTGAAAACAAAGATCCTTTGCTGTCAGTTAGTCTTGATTTTATCTTGACATAACTTAATAATTATGATAAAGTTATAAAAATAAAGGAGGTGGAGGATGGGAATGTGGCAAGAGATTTTAATCGAGCCTAGCAAGATGATTCTTACCCAAATTGGTCACTTCTTTGTTAAAGTACTTCTGGTAGTAATTATTCTTTTTATCGGCTGGGTAATCTCTAAGTTTATTAAAACGCTAGTCATCAAGGTACTGAAATCTGTAAAATTTGTCGATTATATTTCTGCACAGCTAAAGCTAGATGAGATTCTTGTAAAAGGAGGGATAAGGTATTCACTTACTGAGTTAATCGGGGTAATCTGTTATTGGCTGGTTCTTTTGGTGACCTTTGTTGTGGTAGTAAATGCCATAGGTCTAACCATTGCTGCAGATTTGTTAAATAAGATAGTTCTTTATATCCCCAATGTTATTGCTGCTATATTTATCTTAATCTTGGGTATATTTGTAGGCGCTCTGTTAAAGAACATTGTCCAGACCGCAGCTATTAATGCAGGTTTATCTCAGGCAAGATTATTGAGTAGATTAGTTGAGATAGTCGTGATTATTTTTGCTTCTATTATTGCAATGGAACAGCTTAACATTGGTACAAAGACCATCGAGTTAATTATTGCGATATTATTAGGGGCGATAGGTTTTGCTCTTGCGCTTGCCTTTGGTTTAGGATGCAAAGATATGGCAGCGAAGTTTCTTAATGATTTAATTGAGAGTATAAAAAGTAGAAAGTAATGTCAAGGTAAAATATATATTTAAGCCCCGTCTTTTAAGATAAAGGCGGGGCTTAATATTTATAAAGGAGCTTGGGTTATGAATAAAAAAAATTTTGTTTTAGTTTTATCCTTTATATTGCTTATTTATCCAGATGGCTTTTGTTCTCAGAAGGATTCTTTTATTGGTATGGGGGTAATGTATCAACAGAGTCCTTATACTAAGGTTGATAGCAAGATCTACCCAGTTCCGATAATCTCTTTAGAGTATAAAAGATTCTTTATTGATCAGACATTATTTGGTTTTCATTTGATAGATACTAATAAATTTAAATTCAGCTTTATTAATTCAGTTCGTTTGGCAGGTTATAATTCCGATGATAGCCCTAATTTAAATGGTATGCAGGATCGTAAGTCTACTCTTGAGGCAGGTTTAAGGGTTAAATGGAATAGCAATCCCTTTACCTTTACTATCACTGGCCTAACCGATCTTTTAGATAAACATGAAGGTCAACAGATAAGTGTTTTTATCTTAAAGGAATTTTTTGAAAGATTTCTTACCTTGCATATAGGAATAAGCTGGTTTAGCGATAACTTGGTGAATTACTATTATGGCGTAAAGGATTCAGAGGTTACCTCTCAGCGCTCAGTTTATCAACCCGATGATACGGTTAATTATATTACTGGATTAACATTTGCTGTTCCTTTAGGAAGGCATTGGACATTAATTAATGATATCCAATATGAATTATTAGGAGAGGAGATTAAGTATTCTCCCCTTGTAGATAAAAATGGAATCTCAAGATTTATTTTTGGTATAGTATATCGCTTTTAGCGCTTATAGATCATCTTTTAATTTAAATTTAAAATAATGAAGATTAACACTTATATCTATACCTTCGGCTGTCAGATGAATGTAAGGGACTCTGAGGTTATTGCGGGTTTATTAGTTAATAATGGCTATCAAATAACGATTAATCCCGATGAGGCAGATGTGATTTTATTTAATACTTGTTCTGTCCGTCAGCATGCGGAGGATAAGGTCTGGTCAGAATTAGGTCGCTTCAAAAAAAAGGATAAACAGAACCGGCCAATTATAGGTCTGGTGGGTTGTATGGCGCAGAATTATAAAGAAAAGGTCTTTACACGTGCCCCCTATGTTGATTTTATAGTTGGACCAAATGATCTCCGTAAGATTCCTCAGATAATAGATAATCTAATTAATCAGCGATCGCCCCTTACACAGTTAAAGATCTGGCAGACCAACGGAACCTGGCGTCCAGAAGAAATCTATCACAGTGGATTTTATCAGGATAAAGAGCACGCCTATGTAATTATCTCGGAGGGTTGCTCGAATTACTGCTCTTACTGCATAGTTCCTTATGTAAGAGGTCCTTTAAGAAATCGAAATTACAAAGATATTTTAAGGGAGATAGAGGAAGCCATAGATAAAGGAATCCGTAAGTTTACATTATTAGGTCAAAATGTAAATGCTTATGAATTTGATGGCATTAATTTTAATAAACTTATTAGGTTAGTTAATGAAATTAAAGGATTGGAAGAATTTGGTTTTATTACCTCTCATCCCAAAGATGCTACCGAGGAATTTTTTAAAGCGATTTCGGATTGTCAAAAGCTTAAGCAGTATCTGCATCTACCCGTTCAGTCAGGTTCGGATAGGATCTTAAAATTAATGAATCGTGGATATACGCGGGGTTTTTATTTATCTCTGGTAGATAGATATCGTAAGATTGTAAAGAGAGGGTCTTTAAGTACAGATATAATTGTAGGTTTTCCTTCTGAGACAGAAGAAGATTTTTTAGATACTTATAATTTAGTTAAGGATGTCCAGTTTAATAATGCCTTTATATTTAAATACTCTGTGCGTCCAAATACTGAGGCAGAGAAACTCCCTGATAATGTAGATAAAAAAGAGAAAGAAAGAAGACATAGACTAATATTAGAATTACAGAAAAATATTTCTAAGGGATTAAATGAAAATTAAAATCTTAATCTTTTTGGTAATAATTATCTGGGTTCTGTTTGTTTTTAATATTGCTAGCTATGCCTTGAATTTGGAGAGGGTAAAAACCCATCTTTTAAAAGGCGAATATAAATCGGCGATTTTAGAAGGTGAAAAGCTCTTAGCAGGAATTCAAAAAGATACTAATGATTTAGATGAATTATATTATCTTTTAGGTTTAAGTTATCTAAAAGATGGTAATTATTTACATGCTTCAGATATCTTTGAGATAATCCTAAAAGAATTTAAAGAAAGTAGATATAAAGGTGAAGCGCTCTTAGGATTAGCAGATATATTTTTTTTAAAAGGTAATTTTAAAGAGGCAGAGGGTTATTATCAGCAGATACTTAATAATCCACGTTATATAAGGTTTAGGGCTCTGGTATATTATCGTTTAAGTCAAATCGGGGCTAAGACGGGAGATATAGAGAAGATAGGTGACTATTTAAAAAGGTTAGAAAAGGAATTTCCCTTAAGTTTAGAACTTAAGATGAATTCGGATTTAGTAATTTATAGAGATAATGCCTTAGATTTTTATTATACAGTCCAAGTCGGTGCCTTTTCTAATCAAATAAATGCTCAAACCTTATTGGAAAGATTAATCAAAGAAGGATATCCTGCCTATATCGAAGAGATAAATTTAAAAGAATCAACTTCTTATCGGGTTAGGGTGGGTAGATTCAAAACCCGGTATGAGGCGCAAAGGTTAGAGGAAAGATTAAAGCAGCAAGGTTATCCTACAAAGATATACCCTTAGATTCTTAGTATGAAACCAAGGATTGTTTTTTTGGTTGGTCCTACTGCCGTAGGAAAATCTGAGGTAGGAGTGATTTTAGCAGAAAAGATTAATGCCGAGATTATCTCCTGCGATTCTATGCAGGTCTATAAAGAAATGGATATTCTTACCTCTAAACCTAACCTTGCCTTAAGAAGAAGGGTTTCCCATCATCTAATAGATATAGTTTATCCTACCAAAGAATACGATGTTTTTCAATACCGTAAGATGGCGCTAAAAAAGATTAAAGAGATTTTAAAGAAAAATAAAACCCCCCTTTTTGTAGGAGGTAGTGGATTATATATGTCGGTAGTTATAGATGGGATATTTCAAATCAAGACAAAAGATAGTAAGGTGCGTGCTTTTCTTTATCAACAGGCAAAGGATTTCGGAGCTTTATACCTATATAAAAGATTAAAAGAGATTGATCCCGAGTCAGCATCAAGGATTCATCCCCATGATACAAAGCGTATCATCCGTGCCTTGGAGGTTTTTGAGATTACCGGAAAACCTATCTCTTATTTACAGAAAAAAAGAAAGGGCCTGGATAATAAATATGAGATTAAAATCTTCGGATTAAGGATGGGAAAAGAACTGCTTTTAAAAAGAATTCAGAAAAGGGTTGAACAGATGTTTAAGTTAGGATTAATTACTGAGGTGAAAAATTTATTAAAACAACCCCTTAGTAGAACCGCCTCTTGTGCTATTGGCTTAAAGGAGATTAAAGGTTATCTGGAGGGATTATATGATTTAGAGAAAACAAAAGAACTTTTAACTAAAAATACCTACTACTACGCGCGAAAACAAATGACCTGGTTTAGGAAGGATAAACGTATAACTTGGATTGATTTAAAGGCAAAAGAAAGACCTCAAGAGATTGCTGAGAAGATATGGAGAGAGCTCTCTTAGTGACGGTAAAACTTAAAACTAAGGATGATAATTGGCCAGTGGAGGATATTGCTGAAGAATTAGAGCAGTTAGCCACCACCTCAGGGGTAGAGATAGTAGATAATATAACCTGCCTTTGCCAGAAGATTACCCCCAATCTTTTCATCGGTAAAGGCAAGAGCGAAGAGATCTCATTTATCTGTAAAGAGTATAATATAGATACCGTTATTTTTAGTTGTGATCTATCGGGTACCCAGCAGAGGAACTTAGAGGAGATTATTGGTAAAAAGACAATTGACCGCACGCAGTTAATTTTAGATATATTCGCCCTTCATGCAAAAAGCCCGGAAGGAAAGATGCAGGTAGAGCTTGCTCAATTACAGTATCTAATGCCCCGGCTTGTGGGTAAGGGGATTATCCTTTCCCGCTTGGGGGGTGGTATTGGGACACGTGGTCCAGGAGAGCAGAAATTAGAGGTTGACCGCCGGCGCATCAAAAAAAGGATCGAGAAATTAAAATCCGAGTTGAAGCATTTAAGATTACATCGTTTAACCTTAAGAAAGGCAAGGAAGAGGAATGCTATCCCGCAGGTAGCTTTAGTAGGTTATACCAACGCAGGAAAATCTACCCTTTTAAATGCCCTTACCCGGGCTGAGCAAAGGGTTGAAAACAGCCTTTTTACCACCTTAGATCCCTTAGCCAAGACCTTAAAATTACCCAATGGAGAAGAGGTTGTGATTTTAGACACGGTAGGTTTTTTAAACGATCTACCCCATCATCTTATCGAGGCTTTTAAAGCTACTTTAGAGGAGGTTGCGGAGTCAGACTTGATTATCCATGTTTTAGATGTAAGCCATCCTCGATTATACGAACACAGCAAGGCAGTATTTGCGGTATTAAAAGACCTGAATGTAGAGACAAAACCTACAATCACTGCTTTAAACAAGATAGATCGGATTAATAATCCCGCCTGGTTAGAAAAGGTAGCAAGGGATTTTATTAATCCGGTCTTTATCTCAGCAAGGTTTAATCAGAACCTTGATCTTCTCTGCAAGTACATCCAGAAGAATTTTGAGTCAAAGATGAGTTCGCAGGTATTTGTTGTTCCTCACACCCGTATGGATTTAATAAATTTATTTTATAAAAAAGGAAAGGTAGAAGAGATAGAGTATCTCCCTAAAAACATAAAAGTTAAGGTTAACCTTCCTAAACCCCTCTCATATAAGTTATTACAAAATAAAGACATACAAATAAAAGAATAAAATTTATTAGATAATCTAAAAAATTTTATTAAATTAACTTGACAAAATTATTATTTTATGTTATACTTTCTGTGAGATTTCTGATGAAGGAGGAAGGAGGATGCCCCTCTTCGATATCCATATCAGCCCGGATGAACCGGTATATGTCATCAGCGTGGTAAGTAAACTTGTAGATCTTCCCATCTGGACCCTGCGTCAATTAGATAAGGCAGGGATCGTTTGTCCCAAGAGGGTGGGTAGGAAGATCCGTCTTTATTCCTTAAAAGATATAAAAAAATTAGAATATATTCATTTCTTAATGGAAGAAAAGGGGGTTAACATTAATGGAATAAGGGTAATCTTAGAATTAGAAAGCAAAGAATAAATTTTTTACGTTTTCTTTAGCAGTTAATTTATCAGACTGCTAATAAAAGAGCTGCCAGGGAGGTAAAAAAGGAGGTGATAGATATGGCACTCATAAAATGGAGAGGTAGAGAATGGGATCCTTTCCGGGAACTCCTTGATCTGGAAAAGGAATTCCAACGTTTCTTCGATACTTCCCTTGAACTCTTACCCGAAAGGGTCTCTAAAGAAGGCATCTGGTCTCCTTCTTTGGATGTGGCAGAGGATAAGGAGAATATAATTATTAAAGCAGATCTACCGGGAGTGAAACAGCAAGACATAAATATCTCTATTACCGGTGATATTCTTACCCTTCAGGGAGAAAGGAAGCGCGAAGAAGAGGTTAAGGATAAGAGTTATCACCGAATAGAGAGATTCTATGGTGTATTTAAACGCAGTTTCACTTTACCCCCTTATGCGGATACTACCAAGGTAAAAGCAACCTATAAGGACGGGGTCTTAGAGATAGTTATCCCTAAGACTGAAGAGTCCAAACCTAAACAGATAAAGGTAGAGGTGAAATAAAATTATGAACTACCTCCCTGGCATTTTCTGGCTTATTTTTCACAAGGAGAGCAAGGAATGCGATTAGATAGATTAACCGTAAAATTACAAGAGGCAATCCAGGAAGCGATTAATTTCGCTACGCAGTCCGGCCATCAACAGGTGGAACCCGAACACATCTTTTATGCCTTACTCAGACAATCAGAAAGTATCATTCTTCTGGTCTTAGATAAGCTGGGTATCCCTAGTTTTTCTATAATTAGATTAATTGAAGAAGAGCTTAAGAAAAAACCTGCGGTAAGCGGTAAATCTCTTCAGGTCTATTTTTCTCCTCGCACAAATCAACTTTTTACTCAGGCTACCCAGGAAGCGCAATTATTAAAGGATGAGTTTCTTTCAGGAGAACACCTTCTTTTGTCTTTATTCTCCGATAGCGCCTCCTCGATTACACAAGAATTAAAGAGGCGTGGTATAGATAAAGAGAAGATACTTATGGCCCTGGCACAAATTAGGGGTAGCCACCGGATAACCGATGAGAATCCTGAAGAGAAATTCAATGCCTTATCCCGCTATGGACAAGACCTTACAGATTTAGCCTTAAGGGGAAAGCTTGATCCGGTAATTGGTCGGGATAGAGAGATACGCCGAGTAATGCAGGTTTTATCCCGGCGCACTAAAAATAATCCGGTCTTAATCGGTGAACCCGGGGTAGGAAAGACTGCAATCGTGGAAGGCTTAGCCCAGCGGATTGTTTCAGGTGATGTACCTGAAGGATTAAAGGAGAAAAGAATAATTGCCTTAGATTTAGGGAGTCTGGTTGCCGGAGCAAAATTCCGCGGTGAGTTTGAGAATAGATTAAAGGCGGTATTACGCGAGATAGAAAATAAGAATGGCCAGATTATTCTTTTTATCGATGAGTTACATACCTTGGTGGGCGCTGGTGCAGCTGAGGGTGCAATTGATGCTTCTAATATGTTAAAACCTCTGCTTGCCCGAGGAAAGTTACGTTGCATTGGCGCTACTACCTTAGATGAATATCGCAAACATATTGAAAAGGATGGAGCCTTAGAAAGAAGATTCCAACCCATATTTATAGAAGAGCCCACGATAGAAGATACCATTGCTATCTTAAGGGGCTTAAAGGAAAGATATGAGATTCATCATGGGGTAAGAATTAAGGATTCAGCGCTTATTGCTGCAGCAAGACTTTCATCACGTTATATTACTGACCGACACCTTCCTGATAAAGCAGTAGATCTGATTGATGAAGCAGCATCACGACTTCGCTTAGAGATAGACAGTATGCCCCAGCAAATTGATGCGGTGCAAAGGAAGATTATCCAATTAGAGATAGAAAGACAGGCCTTAAAAAAAGAAAAGGATGAATCTAGCCTTGAAAGATTAAATAAGGTAGAAAAAGAGATAGGAGAACTTAAGAAAGACTTAGAGAATAAAAAACAACAATGGGAAAAGGAAAAATCACTAATTTTAAAGATTAAAAAGATTAAAGAGAAAATAGAGGAATTGAAGCTCGAGGCAGTAAATTCAGAGAAAATGGGAGATTTAGATAAGGTAGCAGAAATAAAATATGGAAGATTGATTGAATTAGAAAAGGAGTTAAAGAATTATAATGAGCAACTGAAGATCACCCAGAATCAGACCCCGATGTTACGCCAAGAGGTAGAGGAAGAGGATATTGCTCAGATAGTTTCAGAATGGACAGGTATCCCTTTAACGAAACTTAAGGAGCACGATACGGAAAGATTATTGAAGATGGAGGAGCGTCTAAAAGAAATGGTTATCGGCCAGGATCACGCTATTGAGATCATTGCCAATTGTATTAGGCGTTCACGCTCCGGGCTTTCCGATGAGAATCGCCCTATCGGTAGCTTTATATTTATGGGACCTACAGGTGTGGGAAAGACCAAGCTGGCTAAGACCTTAGCCTGGTTTTTATTCGATGATGAAAATGCTCTGGTAAGAATAGATATGTCTGAGTATATGGAAAAATTTAGCGTCTCCCGACTCATCGGGGCTCCCCCTGGATATGTAGGATATGAAGAAGGCGGACAGCTAACTGAAAGGATTAGAAGAAGACCCTATGCAGTAATACTCTTAGATGAGATTGAAAAGGCGCATCCTGATGTATTTAATATTCTTTTACAGATTTTAGATGAAGGAAGGCTTACCGATGGTCAAGGTAGAACCGTCAATTTTAAAAATACATTAATTATTATGACTTCTAATATTGGGCAAGAGCTTATTCAACAATATGGTTCAGTTGGATTTAGAACTACAAAGGATAACTTAGCATATCAAGATATGAAAGAGAGATTGCTTCAAGAGGTAAGAAAATTCTTCCGACCAGAATTTTTAAATCGTATAGATGAGATTATCATCTTTAATTCCTTAAACAAAGAGGAGATTGACAAGATCTTAGATTTAGAGCTTAAGCCCATTTATAAGAAGCTATCTCAGATAGGGATAGAACTTAAGATAACCCAAAGGGTAAAAGATTTTCTTTGCGATAAAGGATTTGATATTAATTTTGGTGCGCGCCCATTAAAGAGGACCATACAGAGATATATCCAGAATCCCCTTTCCTTAAAATTACTCGATGGTTCTTTAAAGCAAGCAGATAAAATCCAGATAGATTTAGACAAGAATAATAAGGTTATATTCCAGATCCAGAAGGATGAAAGATTGACAAAGGATTAATTTGTGTTAAAATTAAAATTTAGCATTCTTAATTATAGACTGCTAAATTAAGTTCAAAAAAAGGAGGATTGTGGTTAGATTAGTAGATTACGAGAATCGAAGAAGGGCAGTTCTAAGTAAGGTGATCGATCGTTATATTAAAGAAAAAGAGCCGGTCGCCTCGGAAGATATTGCCAAGGATTTTGATCTCAGCTCTGCTACGATAAGGAATATATTATCGGATTTAGAGGAATGCGGTTATCTTACCCATACCCATACCTCTTCAGGAAGGATTCCCACAGGTAAGGGGTATCGTTATTATGTAGATTTTCTCCTTTCCCAGATGGAGCTTTTAGATGAAGAGAAAGAAAGGATTTTGAAGGAATATAAAAAAGAGATCTTACGATTAGAAGATATCTTAGAGCAGACCTCCGAGATCATCTCTGCCATAACTCATTATGCCGGGATTGTTTCTTTTGTAGAATGGCAGGATA
The DNA here is from genome assembly GCA_023819035.1 of Candidatus Omnitrophota bacterium. Taxonomy (GTDB): domain Bacteria; phylum Omnitrophota; class Gorgyraeia; order Gygaellales; family Profunditerraquicolaceae; genus JAMWCL01. Next base: position 24,313 of record JAMWCL010000003.1, on the reverse strand, counting down.
AGGTTTTTTATAAAGGTATAAGTTATATCCTTGAACAGCCGGAGTTTCATGATCTGGAAAGGATTCGTTTATTGATACGTGTTATGGAGGATAAACAGAGATTATTAGAGATTATTAACCGAGATTTTAAGGAAAAGGTAAAGGTCTATATCGGTCCGGAGCTGGGTTGTCCGGAGATGGACTCCTGTTCTTTAGTAGTTTCTAGCTATCAACTTAAGTATCAACCTTCAGGTAAAATCGCAGTTTTAGGTCCGATGCGTATGGAATACGCTCACATTATTCCTGCTTTAGAGTATATCTCTGAGGTTTTGACTGATGTTTTAAACAGGATTTAGTCTAAGATGGAAAATAAAAAAGAAAATAATCGACAGACTGAAACCAAAGAAGAAAAGGTTATCACCTTAAGTGAATCTGATTATTTAAAACTAAAAGAAGACTCAGAAAAAGCCAAGGAATATTGGGATAGATTATTACGTCTGCAGGCAGAATTTGAGAATACCCGTAAGCGCTGGGAGAAAGAAAAACAGGAATTCATAAGGTTTGCTAATGAGGGTGTTATCTTAGAATTATTGAATATTCTTGATGAATTGGAGCGAGCAGTGGAACTTGCTCAGACACAACATCAGGATTTCTCTGCATTTTTAAAAGGAATGGAATTGATTCTGGCGCATCTTTATGAATTACTTAAGGAATATGGGGTAAAGCCGATTGAGGCAGTGGGTAAGGCATTTGATCCTCATTACCATGAGGCAATGATGCAGGTAGAAAATAAAGATGTGCCAGAAAATACGGTATTAGAGGAATTTCAAAAGGGTTATCTATTAAATGAGCGGGTAATTAGAACCGCAAAAGTAAAGGTTTCTCGAAGACCTAATGATTAGTTTTTTACCAAGGAGGTGGTAATATGGCAAGGGTAATCGGTATTGACTTAGGAACCTCCAATTCCGCTGCGGCAGTAATGGAGGGTGGTCGACCTGTAATTATTCCCTCTGCAGAAGGTGCAGGTGTTGCTTCGGGCAAAGCATTTCCTTCGGTAGTTGCTTTTACTAAAGATGGACAACGCCTTGTAGGTGAGCCTGCTCGTCGACAAGCAGCGATTAATCCCGAAGGAACCATTATGGCTGCCAAACGCAAGATGGGTTTGGATTATAAATTTAAGGTTTTTGGTAAGGAATATACCCCTCAACAAATCTCCGCTTTTATTCTCCAGAAGATAAAGCAGGATGCTGAGGCATATTTAGGTGATAAGGTTGAGGAGGCAGTGATTACTTGCCCTGCTTATTTTGATGATAATCAAAGAACTGCAACCAAAGATGCTGGAGAGATTGCCGGTCTTAAGGTATTAAGAATAATTAACGAACCCACCGCTGCCTGTCTGGCATATGGTCTGGAGAAATCTCAAAAGGAACAGAAGATTATGGTCTTTGATTTTGGAGGAGGTACATTAGATGTTACGATTATGGAGATGGCACAGGGAGTTTTTGAGGTAAAGTCTACCTCAGGGGATACGCAGTTAGGTGGTACTGATATGGATAATGCCTTAATTAACTATATAGTTGAACAATTTAAGCGTGAAACAGGAATTGATCTTCGTAACGATAAGATGGCTATGCAGAGATTGCGTGAGGCAGCCGAGCGGGCAAAGATCGAGCTATCCTCAACCTTGACTACTGATATAAATCTTCCTTTTATCACTGCAGATGCAACTGGGCCAAAACATCTGACCATGGCTATAACGCGGGCAAAATTAGAAGAATTAGTCAGACCCATTATTGAGAGATGTCGTCATCCGATGGAACAGGCGCTTGCGGATGCGAAGTTGACACCCCAAGATATCGACCGGATTATTATGGTAGGCGGTCCTACCCGTATGCCTTGCGTGCAGAGATTTGTTGAAGAATATGTTGGCAAAAAGATTGAACGGGGAATTGATCCGATGGAATGTGTGGCGATGGGAGCGGCGATTCAGGCAGCAATTATCAAGGGTGAGATGAAGGATGTTTTACTTTTAGATGTTACTCCTTTATCCTTAGGCATAGAGACATTAGGTGGTGTGTTTACTAAATTAATTGAAAGAAATACCACTATCCCTACCCGGAAATCTCAGATCTTCTCTACTGCTACAGATAATCAGACCGCTGTAACTATCCGTGTTTTGCAGGGAGAACGTCCTATGGCGGATGATAATGTAGAGTTAGGTAGGTTTGATCTCATCGGGATACCTCCTGCACCGCGAGGGGTGCCTCAGATCGAGGTAACCTTTGATATCGATGCCAATGGTATTGTCCATGTTTCGGCAAAAGACTTAGGTACAAACAAAGAACAGTCAATCCGGATTACAGCACCGAAGAAGTTATCTAAAGAAGAGATTGAAAAGATGATTAAAGAGGCGGAGAAATTTGCTGCTGAGGATGCAAAGAAGAAGGAGGAGGTAGAGCTTATTAATCAGGCAGATACCTTGGTTTATACTACAGAAAGATCGCTTAAAGAATTCGGGGATAAGGTTAGCCAGCAGGAGCGCGCAGAGATCGAATCGAGGCTTAATGATTTAAAGACTGCCATAAAAGATAGAAATATCGAAAGGATTAAACGGGCAATGGATGATTTAACCAAGGCTTCACATAAATTAGCCGAAGAGATTTATAAGCAAGCCTCAGCCTGCCAGCAGTCTCAGACCAGCAGAACACAGGAAAAGCCTGAGGGAGCTAAGGAGGAAGATAAGAAGAAACAAGAGGATATAATTGATGCGGAGTATAAAGAAGAAGATGAGAAAAGCTAATTATCTTTAGTTGAACTGAGATGATGATGGCTATCAAACGCGACTATTATGAGATATTGGGAGTAAAAAAGAATGCTACCCTGGAAGAGATAAAAAAAGCCTATCGGGAGATGGCTTTGCGCTATCATCCTGACCGTGTACCTGCTGAACAGAAAAAAGAGGCAGAGGAAAAATTTAAGGAGATCTCTGAGGCATATGCGGTCTTATCTGACCCTCAGAAACGTGCTTTATATGATCAGTATGGACATGCAGGTATAGATCAAAGATATGCTTACGAAGATATCTTTAAAGGAGCAGATTTCTCCAGTATATTCGAGGACTTAGCAGATTTTGGTTTTGGAGGCGGTCTTTTTGATGAGATATTTGGGGATTTAGGCTTCGATATATTTGGACGACGCACACGCCGAACCCCTAAAAGAGGCAGGGACTTAGAGATCACGGTTTCGGTAACCCTGGAGGAGGTACTCACCGGTACAGAGAAGATAGTAACTATTCCGCGTTATGAGTTCTGTTCCACCTGTTCGGGAACAGGTGCTAAACCAGGGACAAAGAAGATTACCTGTCCTCAATGTCGTGGTTCGGGCCGGATGGTCATCTCAAGTGGTTTTTTCCAACTCTCCCGGACTTGTAATCGTTGTCAGGGCGAGGGATCAATTATCCAGTCTCCCTGTTCAGACTGTCGCGGAGAAGGTCGTATAAAGGTAACGCGGAAGATTAAGGTTAAGATCCCTCAAGGGGTAGATACAGGTTCACATTTAAGAATAAGAGGAGAAGGTGAGCAAGGTGCTGCTGGCAGAGGGGATTTATATGTAATTATTGAGGTCCAACCACATCCTTACTTTGAAAGGCACAATAATGATATCTTGACTGAGATCAACATTAGTTTAGTTAAAGCAATATTAGGTGGTGAGATTGAGGTTCCCACCCTTAATGGTAAGGTAATGATGAAGATACCCCCAGGAACCCAGAGTGGTAAGATATTCCGTCTTAAAGCAAAGGGGATTCCCGACTTACATGGAAGAGGGATAGGTGATCAATTGGTAAAGGTGAATGTAGTGATCCCTACACATCTTACGCCTCAGCAACGTAAGCTTATTGAAGAATTTGCCAGATTATCAGGAGATGAGATAAACAAAGAAAGTCTTACTGATAAAATAAAGCGCGCTTTTAAATAGATTTTTAAAAAGGAGAAACACAATGCCTACTTATGGATACGAATGCTTAAACTGTGGTGATATTTTCGAGACATTCCAGAAGATCACCGATGAGCCTTTAGAGAAATGTAGTAAGTGTAATGGTAAACTTAAACGGCTTATCGGTACGGGTATAGGGATAATCTTTAAGGGGCCAGGCTTTTACGCTACCGACTACCGGAAGAAACCTCCTAAAGAAGATTTATCAAATAAGGCTGAATCCTCTTCTAATTGTTGCCCGGGCAAAGATAAATAAGATGTTCTCCTATTTTTCTCATGTTCATAGATTACCCTTAAAGATCATCATAGCTTAAAAAAAATAAAAGGGGTAGAAGTTGACAAAGATAAAACCCTTCAGGGCAGTTATCTATAATCAACAAAGGATTGGCGACCTATCTTTAGTCGTCTGCCCGCCTTATGATATAATTTCTGTGACTAAACAGGACTATTATCACAGTCTTAATCCCTACAATTTTATCTATATCCTTTTAGGAAAGGATATTCCAAATGAAGATAAGTATCAGCGTGCAGGTATGTATTTTAGGGATTGGTTAAAAGAGGGTATTTTTATTCAGGATGATAGGCCAGCGATTTATTTTTACAGCCAGCGTTATAATCTTAAAGGGGAAAAAAGGACCCGCATAGGATTCATTGCCCTCTTACATCTAGAAGAGGATAACCCCTCGATATTCCCTCATGAGCATACACACCTAGAACCTAAGATGGATCGACTTCGGCTATTAGAGGAGGTAAAGGCGAACCTCAGCCCTATATTTGTTCTTTTTTCTGATAAAAAGCGGATTATTCAGCAGATAAATCAAAATTATATTTCAAAGAAAAAGCCATTTATTAGTGTAGTTGATGAAGATAAGATTCTGAATGAATTATGGCGAATAGATTCACCTGAGATAATCGAGCAGATATGTAAAAAGATGCAAGATACCAATATCTTCATCGCCGATGGACACCACCGTTATGAAGTTGCTTCTATTTACAGTCAAAAGATGAATTGCCTATATGGTTCTTTAAGCAAGGAAGATGATTTTAACTATATTATGAGTTATTTTACTAATATAGAATCAGCGGGTTTAACTATTTTACCTATACATAGATTAGTAAAGATAGATTCTAATTACAATATTAAAAACCTTTATCGTAAGCTTTCTGATTATTTTGAGTTACAGCCTATAAAGGATAAAGAGAGATTCTACTTTCTAAAAGAAAAGGCAGGAAGAAACGAGCATGTTTTAGGTATGTATCGGGATAAGACATTCTGGCTTCTTCGCTTAAAAAATGTTAAAATTTTAGATAAGATTATCCTGGATAAATCTCTTGAATATAGAAGGTTAAATATCTCTATTTTAAATTATATAATCTTAGAGAATATCTTAGGTTTAGATCATTATGATCAAAATTTTATTACGTTTTCCCCTGATGCTGAAGAGATTATTAAAAAGGTAGATAGTAATGATTCCTATATCGGTTTCTTTTTAAATCCGGTAAGGGTTGAACAGTTAATCTCTGTAGCCTTAAATAAGGAAAGAATGCCCCCTAAATCAACCTATTTTTATCCTAAGCTTTTGTCAGGGTTAGTAATAAATAAGTTTAATCTTAAATAGAGATGGCACTTTTTGGTAGACCTAAATATACAATAGTAAGGGTAAAAAAGAAAGAAATCCCCGATGGTCTATGGACAAAATGCGAGGAATGTTTCGAGATGTTATATAATAAGACCTTAGAAGAAAATTTATGGGTTTGTCCTAAGTGTAATTATCATTTTGTCTTAGGTGCTTATGAGAGGATAAATATGCTCTTAGATAAAGATACATTTAAGGAATACGATAAAGATATGTTACCCCAGGATCCTTTAAATTTTAAAGGCCCAAAGGCTTATACGGAAAAATTAGTTCAGGATCAAACTGCTACTGGATTAAAAGAGGCAGCGGTAACTGGAGAAGGTCTTTTAGATAATAAAAGGGTTATAATTGGTGTAACTGATTCTCGTTTTATCATGGGCTCGATGGGTTCGGTAGTAGGTGAGAAGATTACGCGAATAATTGAAGCAGCCACAAAGAATAAACTGCCTTTAATTATTGTTTCAGGTTCAGGAGGCGGTGCAAGAATGTATGAAGGGATGTTCAGTCTTATGCAGATGTCTAAGACTGCTAATGCCCTTGCCCTTCATCATCAGGCAGATTTACTTTATATATCGGTATTGACTAATCCTACTATGGCAGGGGTTATGGCTTCTTTTGCAGGATTAGGAGATATAATCATTGCGGAGCCTAAGGCCTTAATTGGTTTTACTGGTCCGCGGGTTATTGAACAAACCATTAGACAGAAATTACCTGTGGGTTTTCAGCGTTCAGAGTTTTTATTAGAACACGGTCTTATTGATATGATAGTGCATCGTAAAGAGCTAAAAGCTACCTTAAGTAGATTACTTGACTATTTTATTTAAGTGTATATAATAAAAAAATATGGCTCAAGTAAGTTTAAAGAATGTTTCTAAGATTTTTCCTGGCGGTATAAAGGCAGTGGATAATATCAGCTTAGGGGTAGAGAATAGAGAGTTTATGGTTTTAGTCGGTCCTTCGGGTTGTGGGAAGTCTACTACCTTAAGGATGATTGCGGGTCTTGAGGAGATAACCTCAGGGGATATTTATATCGGTGATAAACGAGTAAATGATATCCCGGCAAAAGACCGTGATATTGCCATGGTGTTTCAAAATTATGCCCTATATCCCCATATGACTGTATTTGAAAATATGGCTTTTGGTTTGAAGCTAAAGCGATATCCTAAACATGAAATAATTCAGCGCGTGGATGAAGCAGCAGAGATACTGGGTATAAAGAATCTTCTTAATCGTAAACCCCGAGAGCTTTCGGGCGGCGAAAGACAGCGTGTAGCAGTAGGAAGGGCGATTGTAAGAAGACCTTTGGTATTTCTTTTTGATGAGCCATTGAGTAATCTGGATGCAAAATTAAGGGTTCAGATGCGTACTGAGATCCATAAATTGCATATTCGTCTTCAGACTACCATAATCTATGTTACCCATGATCAGGTGGAAGCGATGACCATGGGAGACAGGATTGCGGTAATGAAGGATGGGGTAATTCAACAGGTAGCTGACCCCATCACTATTTATGACCGTCCAGCAAATAAATTTGTTGCTGGCTTTATTGGTTCACCTCCTATGAATTTTATGTCGGGAAGGATAATTAAAAAAAATAGTAAATTTTATTTTGATGAAGGAAGGATTAAGGTAAAATTAGTAGAAAGTATGTTTGAGACAATTGCTCCTTATGAGGGCAAAGAGATTATCTTTGGAATTCGTTCAGAGGATATCTACGATAAGCTGTTTGTATCTGAGGTTGCTCCAGAAAATATTGTAAGAGTTACCTGCGAGGTCTATGAGCCCTTAGGCTCTGAGGTTTATCTTTATCTGAATACAGGAAAACATTCTTTTGTTGCTCGTGTGGGCGCTCACGATCGGCCAAAGGTAGGCGAGGATATGGAGTTAGTCTTTGATATGAGCAAAGCTCATTTTTTCGATAAAGATACAGAGAAAACTATCGTATAAGGAAAACGAAACTGTTTAAATTAGTTATTGAGATTATTTTTCTTTGCTTTACGCTTTTTATTCTACCTATATATTTAATCTTCCATTTTTTGCCCTCTCCCCTATTAATATTATCAATATTTTATCTTTTAAATATCCTGCTGACATTATACTTGGTTAAAAGATATTCTTATAAAGGAACCTCTTCTAATCTTATTCTCCAAGATATTCAAGGAAAGATAAATATCTTAACCGAAGAGAATTCTCGTGAGAATGAAAAGGCATCCTATCTTCAGGAAAAGATTAAGCGCTATGGGAACTTAAAGGATATCATCGAGGCATTAAATCAACAGTTAGATTTAGAGGCCATAACTGAGAAGCTTGTGGAAAGTGCTTTTTCATTTATCGGCCAGCGTAAGGGTGTCTGTGTAATTTATCTTGTAGATAGTCTTACTCAGAGACTTAAATTGGTAAAGACAAAAAAAGAAAATGACCGCTTGGTTATTAAGGCAAAGGAAGGTGACATCTTTGATTTATGGGTCTTAAGGCACGGTAGCCCACTTCTTATAGAGGATATAAAGAAGGATTTTCGTTTTGATTTGGAGAAATTAAGAAGTTTAGATATAAGACCGATCTCATCTTTAATTAGTGCTCCTTTCTTGGCCAAAGACAGAATCTTAGGGATACTAAGATTGGATAGTCCAGAGCCATTTTCTTATACCCAGGATGACTTAAGATTTTTAGTTGTTCTTTCTGATCTGGGTGCGGTGGCAATAGAGAACAGTCAGCTTTTTGCGGATATGCAGAATTTGGCAGTTCACGATGATTTAACCAAGCTTTACACTAAGGGTTATTTTTTAGAGAAATTAAAACAGGAGATTAAGTGGGCTATACGGAAAGATAATCCCGTTTCTCTTTTGATCTTAGATATAGACTACTTTAAGCATTACAATGATAAGTTTGGGCATACTGCAGGAGATATTGTGTTAAAAGAATTAAGTCAGAATCTTTTGATGTCGCTTAAAGAAGCTAATTCTATAATCGGGCGTTTTGGCGGGGAAGAATTTGCAGTAATCCTACCTAATTTTGATAAGAAAAAGGCTTTGGTTATTTCAGAGCAGATCCGTCAGATAATAGAAGAGATGAAGATAATCTTACGGAATCAGATAACGCGGATTACTATCTCAGTCGGTTTAAGTACTTTTCCCGAAGATGCTAAGGATGAAGATGAGCTGATTATTAAAGCAGATCAGGCAATGTATAAGGCAAAGCAAAAGGGGCGGAATCGTGTATGTACTACCTGATTCTTGGATTATTAAGTTTTATTTGGTTTATTTTTTTAAAAAAGAAACTTTATAGCTTTTTGGTTAGTATAGATAATGAGATTAAACAAAGTCAAAACACCTATAATCAACTTTTAAAAGAGAATACTGAATTAAAGAATAAAAACTCTAATTTAAAAGAAATCTCTGAGGAGATGATTGCCTTATTTGAGATTACCCGGAATATCTGCGGATCTTTAGATAAAGAAAGGATATTTAATTCTTTTAAGGAGGAGTTAGCTAGATATATAAAAATAGGTGAGTATCGATTTGTTCAGGAACAGAGTAGGGATTTAGAAAAGTCTGGTTTTGGAATTATGCCTTTAAGGATAGAGAGAAGGATTTTAGGGTATTTAGTATATAAGGATATTCCCCAGGATAAAAAAGATAAATTTTTTGTTTTGGCTCACCAGTTTTTATTAGGTTTAAAGCGAGCGCACCTATATAGCCAGCTTCAAGAATTAGCAATTACTGATAGCCTTACAAAGGTATTTTCGCGTCGCTTTTTTATGGAGAGGTTTAATGAAGAAATAGAACGCTCAAGAAAATTTAACTTAAACTTTTCTTTTTTAATGATTGATATAGATCACTTTAAATATTTTAATGATAATTATGGGCATCTAGTTGGCGATGCTATTTTAAAAGAGATTGCTAAGATCTTAAAAGAGAATATCAGACAGATAGATATTATTGGTAGATATGGAGGAGAGGAATTTTCGCTAATCTTAATTGAAACCGATAAACCCCAGGCAGAATTTGCTGCTGAGCGTATCCGTAAAACAATCTCAGATAAGACAATAAAAATCTATGATGAGCAGTTAAAACTTACTGTAAGTATTGGTGTAGCCACTTTTCCCATAGATGGTAAAGACGCAAAGACTATCTTGGATAATGCGGATAAAGCCCTGTATAAAGCAAAAATTATGGGTAGAAATCGCATCTGTATTTGGAAGCCTGATTGAAGATAAACCCTTGCAATTGCAGTCAGTTTAGTATAAAATACCACCCAAATGAAAAGAAGCTTTATCATTGGGGTTGATTTAGGTGGAACAAATCTAAAGATCGGACTTTTAGGTTCTAATTACAAGATTATAACCAAAAAAGTATTAAGTACTAGAAGTTTTATTAAAAAAGAACAATTAATCTCAGCAATTATAAATTCTATAAAAGCACTTATAAGAGAAAATCGATTATCTAAAAAAGATTTATTGGGGATAGGTTTAGGTCTACCCGGACCCATAGATATAAAAAAAGGACTGGTGCATTTTTTCCCTAATATTGCCGGGTTTAAAAAGGTAAGGCTTAAAAGGATCTTAGAAAAAAGATTAGGTTTACCTGTATTCTTAGATAACGATGCTAATTTAATGGCACTGGCAGAATATAGGTATGGTAAAGCCAGGGGATTTAAGAATGCGGTATGTCTTACTTTAGGAACCGGTGTAGGAGGAGGAATAATTATTAATGGTATACTTTATCGAGGTTCCGGTTTTTCCGCAGGAGAAATCGGTCATATCCCGTTAAATGAAGAAGGCCCTTTATGTAATTGTGGGGGAAGAGCTTGTCTTGAGACTTATATTGGTAATAAAGCAGTGATAAAGGAGGCAAAGAAGATTTTTAATAGAGACATTAGTCTTGAGGAACTGAGTAAACTAGCAAGGGAAGGAGATAAAAGAGCCAGATTAATCTGGTTGAGGGTTGCTGGGAGATTGGGGATTGCGCTTTCAGGAATAATAAACTTACTTAATCCCGAGGTTGTAGTTATCGGGGGTGGAATAGCTCAGGCAGGTAAGATATTATTTGATAAATTAAGAAAGACAATAAAAGAACGCGCGATGATGGTACAGGCAAGGCAGGTTAAAGTACTTAAGGCAAAGCTGGGTAACGATGCAGGTTTAATCGGAGCAGGTATTTTGGTAAAGGAAGGAAGCAGGTTATGAAGATATTTATTGATACTGCTAATATCGATGAGATAAAGGAGGCAATAAAGATAGGTATTATAGATGGGGTTACTACTAATCCCACCCTTATTTCTAAAGAGGAGCGTCCTGCCGAGGATTTGTTAAAGGAGATCTGTTCCTTGGTTTCAGGACCGGTAAGCGCAGAGGTTATCGGTTTAGATTGCCAGACAATGGTTAAAGAAGCAAAGATTCTTTCTAAGATTGCCAAAAACATTGTGATTAAGATTCCTTTGGTTAAAGAGGGCCTTAAGGCAGTAAAGATTCTTTCTAGCGAAGGTATAAAAACTAATGTTACTTTATGTTTTTCTCCTAATCAAGCGCTTTTAGCGGCTAAGGTAGGTGCAGATTACATTTCTCCTTTTATTGGCAGGCTTGATGATATAGGTCAGGAAGGAATGGAGTTAGTGCGTCAGATAAAAACCATCTATAGCAATTATGGATTTAAAACCCAGATCATTGTTGCTTCTGTACGTAATCCTTTACATGTGTTGGAAGCAGCAAGAATAGGAGCAGATATTGCTACTGTTCCCTTTGCGGTAATAGAACAGTTGCTTAAGCACCCACTTACGGACATTGGTATACAGAGATTCTTAGAGGATTGGAAGAAGGTGCCCAAAAGATAATATGAAGTCTAAGATTTTTTTAATCTTTATTTTTTTAATCTTTAGCTTGTCGGTCTGTTATGCCCAGCAGACAGAAACTGATGGATCGGTGACGGTTAATGCGGACACGGTAGAATATTCTTTAGATGGTAAAGAGGTAAGTGCGGAAGGTAATGTCGTTGTAGTTTATAAAGAAACAAAATTGACCTGCAGGAAACTCAAGGTTAATATAGAAACCAAGGATGCCGAGGCAGAAGGTGATGTAAGAATTGAGGATTCAAGGGGTATTATCGAAGGCAAAAGATTAACCTATAACCTTAATACCAAAGCAGGAATCATGGTTGATTCGGAGTTTAGGGCGAATCCTTATTTTGGTAAGGCTAAAGAAATCGAAAGGATAAATGAAACACATTTTGTTGCACAAAAAGGTTATGCTACTACCTGCAGTTATGATTTTCCTCATTATCGGATAGGGGCTAAGCAGTTGGATATTTTCCCCAATGATAAGATAAGAAGTCAACACGATACAGTATATTTAGGTAAATTACCTATACTTTATTTACCTGGTTACAGTCGTAGCCTTAAGGATCTGCTTATGCATGTTCAATTTATGCCTGGTAAGCATAAGGATTGGGGACCATATCTACTTAGTGCCTGGCGTTATAATCTTACGGATTATGCTTCAGGTAGAATCTATCTTGATTGGCGTCAGGATTTAGGGGTAGCCGAAGGTTTCGGTCTTAATTATAAAACCAATTGCTTTGGCTCAGGAGATTACAAATACTATTATACCCAGGAGAGAGATCGAAGATTATCGGAATCCGGTCCGCGTGAGTTCCAGCGCTATCTTATTCGCTGGAGACACCGCTGGGAGATAGATAATCGTACCAATGTTAACCTGGAATATTATAAAATCCAGGATTCCAAAAGACAACTTGGCGGTGAACATAATTTCTTAAAAGATTACTTCTTCAGGGAATACGAGAAGGATATTCAACCAAAGACCTATCTTCTTTTTACTCATGCCTTTGATTATGCCAGCTTAAGCCTTTTTGTGCAGAAGCGTGTAAATCGCTGGTATGATACAACTGTGGAAAGGTTACCTGAGGTTTATTTTAGTTTACCGGAATATAAGATTTATGGGACGCCCCTTTATTTTAAAAATAGCATTATGGTATCCAACCTTACCGAGAAAAATCCTGCCCCTTCCGATAGTGATAAGGATGTAGTAAGATTTGATACATATAATCATTTCTCTTTACCTGTTAAATTATCTTTCTTATGGCTTAATCCATTTATAGGAATAAGACAAACCTTTTATTCAAAGGATATAAATGGGGATTCCTTAGATCCCCGTACAGTGTTTTACAGTGGTTTAGATTTAAGCACAAAGTTCTACCGTCTATTTGATTTTAACTCGAATTTTTTGGGTTTGGATATAAATGGTTTAAGGCATGTAGTAAGCCCTGTTTTAAGATTTACTTATATCCATCAGCCAACCATTCCTTCCTATAAATTACAGGAGTTCGATGATATAGACAGAATCACTAAAAGTAACAAAATCGATATTGAATTGGTAAATAAACTTCAAACTAAAAGAACCGATGCTACAAAAGTTGATTTAGTTACCCTGAAAGTATCTACCGATTATAAATTTAAACCCAAAGGCGGTAGTGGCTCTAGTTTTTCTGATTTTCTTTTTGATCTGGAGCTGGTACCTTATGCTTGGTTAAGGTTTGAAGCAGACGCTATTTATGACCATTTCGGCGATAATTTTAAACAGGTAAATCTTGATAACATTGTAAATCTCGGCAAGGATAGATCCTTAGGTTTTGGTCAGCGCTATGAACGCAGGGGAGGCAAGGAATTAACTTCAGAGTTAAATTGGCGTTTTTCTCCTAAATGGAAGTTTAGGACATACCAGCGTTATCAGTTTGCACAGATAAGAAATAAAGGTTTAAAAGAACAGGAATATTCCTTTATCAGAGATCTCCATTGCTGGATTATGGAATTTACTTATAATATTCAGAAAGATAAAGGGCATACAGTCTGGATAGTTTTTAGGCTGAAGGCGTTTCCTGAGCTGGAGTGTAGTTTTAATCAAAGTTACCATGCTCCTAAATCCAGTTCTTCTAATCCCTAAAATATTGCCAATTAAATATGAATATCTCAATCATTGGCGCAGGTTATGTGGGTTTAGTAACGACAGCTTGTTTTTCCGAGTTAGGTAATAAAGTTATCTGTATAGATAATGATACAAAGAAGATATCCCTTCTTAAAAAAGGGGTTATCCCCATATATGAACCTGGCTTAGAAGAATTTATCTTAAAGAATCTAAAAAATAAAAGGATAAAATTTAGTTCAAGTATTAAAGAGGCAGTTAATAATTCCCAGGTAATATTTATTGCGATCAGCACACCTGCCCTTGCTGATGGAGAAGCAGATTTAACCGGTATAGAAAATATAGCCCGAAATATTGCATTAAATATGACTGGTTATCGTTTAATTGTTGAGAAATCCACAGTTCCGGTAGAAACCGGACAGTGGGTTAAACAGACAATCCAGATCTATACTAAAGATAAGATTAAATTTGATGTCGCCTCTAATCCTGAGTTTTTAAGAGAAGGCTCAGCGATAAATGATTTTATGCATCCGGATAGAATTGTCATTGGTGTAGAATCAAAAAGGGCAAGGGATATTCTTGTTGAGCTTTATAAACCTTTAAAAGCCCCTTTGGTAATTACGGATATTAAATCCGCCGAACTAATTAAACATGCCTCTAATTCTTTTTTAGCCACCAAGATCTCCTTTATCAATGCAATCTCAAGGATCTGCGATAAGGTAGGAGCAGATGTAGTTGAGGTTGCTGAAGGTATTGGTTTAGATAAGAGGATTGGAAAGGCATTTTTAAATGCGGGGGTAGGCTACGGTGGTTCCTGTTTTCCTAAGGATATCGATGCCTTTATTAATATCTCTAAAAAGATCGGTTATGATTTTGAGTTACTTAAAATAGTTAAAAAGATAAATGAAGAGCAGAAGGAATTTTTTTTACAAAAGATAAAGGATACCTTATGGATACTTAAGGATAAGACCATCGGGGTATTAGGTTTATCATTTAAACCTAATACTGATGATATCCGCAATGCCCCTTCCATCGATATCATTAAGGCATTACAAAATGAGGGTGCCTTTATAAAGGCATATGATCCTTATGCGATGGAAAAAGCAAGGTTAATTTTAGATAAGGTAAGATTTTGTAGGGATGCCTATGAGGTCTGTAAAAACAGTGATTGCCTTGTAATTATTACCGAATGGGATGAGTTTAAAGAACTTGATTTTCTTCGGATAAAGAGGTTACTTAAAAGGCCATTAATTATTGATGGTCGGAATATATATGAACCAAAGGCAATGGAGAAACTTGGGTTTCGTTATATAGGGATAGGCAGAAAAACGCCTAAGTATTTAAATGAATAATTTTTTAGAAGAATTTAAAAGAAGGGTTTCTCAGCATCAGATTAAGATTGCAGTAATAGGGTTAGGTTATGTTGGCCTTCCTTTGGCGATAGAGTTTGCCAAGAAAGGTTTCTTAGTCTTTGGTATAGATTTAGATAAGGATAGAGTCAAAGGATTAAAAAGAAAGATAAGTTATATAACCGATGTTTCTAATGCGGATTTAAGAAAGGTTATAGAAAAAAATAAATTTTTAGTCGGCACTAACTTTTCGGTCTTAGATCAGATCGATGTAGTTTTTATCTGTGTTCCCACTCCTTTAAAAAGAAAATACTATCCGGATATCTCTTTTATTAAAGAGGCGATAAAGAATATATCTGGTAATATTAAAGAGCATACCTTAATTATCTTAGAAAGTACTACCTATCCTGGAACCACCGAAGAGGTCATTCTCCCTATGCTTAAGAAAAAGGGCTTAAAGGATTTTTATCTTTGTTTTTCTCCTGAGAGGATAGACCCCGGAAACAAAAGGTTCACCTTAACTAATATTCCCAAGATAGTCGCGGGCATAGATGAATTCTCTGTATCTTTAGCCACACTTGTTTATAAAACGATTATTGATAAGGTTATTCCAGTATCTTCCTGTAGGGTAGCAGAGATGGTTAAGCTTCTTGAGAATACCTTTCGTCTAGTAAATATTGCGATGATAGATGAACTAGCGATGATGGCAAAAAAAATGAATATTGATATTTGGGAGGTGATTGGGGCGGCTAAAACTAAGCCTTTTGGTTTTATGCCTTTCTATCCTGGACCGGGCGTGGGAGGCCATTGCATACCCAAAGACCCTTTATATTTATACTGGAAGGCAAAGAAACTTGGCTTTAATTCCTGTTTCATTAGATTGGCTTCTCGGATAATTAACCGGATGCCCAAATACATAGTAGAGAGATTAGACGAGATACTTAAGGAAAAGGATCTTAGCTTAGATAAAGCTAAAATCCTCATTATGGGGGTTACCTACAAAAAGGATATAAAGGATTTAAGAAAATCACCGGTTTTAGATATAATTGAGATTCTAAAGAATAAGGGAGCTTCTGTCTTTTATCATGATCCCTTGATACCTTATTTAAAATTTAATCACATAAATTTAAGATCAATAGACTTAAAAAAAACCAATTTGGCTAAATTTGACTGCACAGTAATTACTACGGATCATACAAATATAGATTATGATTTTTTGCTTAAAAATTCCTCGCTCATTTTTGATACGCGCAATGTCTATAAAGATATAAAAACGGATAAGGTGATAAGATTATGAAGCGGTTTTTAGTAACCGGGGGAGCAGGTTTTATTGGTTCGCATATTGTAGAATATCTGGTTAAGAGGGGTTATTTTGTAAGGGTCTTAGATAATTTTTCTACCGGTAAAAAAGAGAATTTAAAAGAAGTTCTAAATAAAATAGAATTGGTCCAGGGTGATATCCGTTCATTAGAGACCTGTTTTAAGGTAACCAGAGGCATTGATTTTGTTTTACATCAGGCAGCCTTAAGGAGCGTACCGAAGTCTTTAGAGATTCCTGAGGTTTACAATGAAGTAAATATTCAGGGAACCTTAAATCTCCTTAAGGCTTCTTTGAGAAACAGGATAAAACGTTTTGTATTTGCCTCTTCCAGTTCAGTTTACGGACAGGTAAAAAGATTTCCGGAAAAAGAAGATTTTTTACCTTCTCCCTTTTCACCTTATGGCCTTACTAAATTGACGGGTGAATATTATTGTCAGATATATCAGAAGCAATTTGGACTATCTACGGTATCTTTAAGGTATTTTAATGTTTTTGGTCCGCGACAGGCAATAGATGATGAGTATGCAGTGGTGATTCCTAAATTTATTAGCTGTCTGTTAAGGGATCAGTCTCCACCTATCTACGGCACAGGCAAGCAGTCACGGGATTTTACCTATGTTTCTAATGTAGTAGAAGCAAATTTTTTAGCAGCCACAAAAAGGAGTTTAACGAAAAATATCTTTAATATTGCCTCAGGTAAAAGTTATACTATTTTGGAATTATTAAAGATACTTAAAAAAATAACTAAGAAGCAGATAGATCCTGTCTTTTTACCTGTCCGTGCGGGCGATGTCTTTAAGACACATGCCGATATCTCGCAGGCAAAAAGACTTTTAGGTTTTAAGCCCAAGATAGATTTTATGGAGGGATTAAGGTTAACGGTTCAGTATTTTCAAGAAAATGTCTAAGAAGATAGCATTAGTTACGGGAGGAGCAGGTTTTATTGGTTCACATCTCTGCGATCGATTAATAAAGGAAGGCTTTAAGGTTATCTGTTTAGATAATCTTATTACAGGAAGTTTAAAAAACATAGAGCATCTTCTAAGAGATAAAAACTTTATATTTATCAGACACGATATTACAAAGTTTATCCAGATAAAAGAAAGACTTGATTATGTTCTCCATTTTGCCTCCATTGCTTCACCTAAAGATTATTTAAGGCTTCCTATTCAGACACTTAAGTCAGGAGCTTTAGGCACACATAATTGCTTAGGTCTGGCGAAGGCAAAAAAAGCAAAATTTATGCTTGCCTCTACCTCCGAGGTCTATGGAGATCCTTTAGTGCATCCCCAGAAGGAAAGTTACTGGGGTAATGTTAATCCTGTAGGGGTAAGGGGATGCTATGATGAATCCAAGCGTTTTGCTGAGGCGTTAGTAATGGCTTATCATCGGGTGCATAATATCGATATAAGGATTGCCCGCATATTTAATACCTACGGTCCAAGGATGCGCAGTGATGATGGAAGGGTTATTCCTAATTTTATCCTTCAGGCATTAAACAATAATCCGCTCACTGTGTATGGGAGAGGTAAACATACCCGCTCCTTTTGTTATATTACTGACCTGATCGAGGGAATCTTTCGTCTTATGTTTGTTAAGATAAATGAACCCATAAACTTAGGTAATCCACAAGAGATTAGTATCTTAGAATTAGCACGCTTGATAATTAAGCTAACCCAGGCTAAAAGTAAGATTGTCTTTAAGCCTATTCCCGAGGATGATCCTCAAAGGCGCCAGCCCGATATTATCAAGGCGAAGAGACTTCTTAAGTGGTCTGTGAAGGTAAGCTTAGAAGAGGGGCTTAAAGAGACTATCCACTGGTTCAGTCTCTTGAAAGCGCTTTCTTGACAAGCCTATTTTTATATGTTATATTTTTATAAATTTAATTAAATATAATGATTACAGGTATTCTCCAGCAGATAAATTGGGTAGATATTTTGGTGGCAATACTTTTGATAAGAAGTATTTACTTAGGTTTCAAAAATGGATTATTTATCGAGCTCTTTAAGATCTTAGGTCTACTTTCTGCCCTATATATTTCCATGCATTATTATACTTTGTTTTCTGATTATCTGGGTAAGCATTTTAACCTTGAAAAGATACCCCTGAGGTTTTTGGATTTTTTGGTATTTTTTATCTTGGCTATTGGGGTATATGCATTATTTGTTGGATTTCGCTATTGTTTAGACCGGTTCATCGAAGCAGAGGTAGTACCCTTATTAAATAGGTGGGGAGCTTTAATTCTAAGTTCAATTAAAGGTTTATTACTGGTAAGTCTTGTTGCCTTTATATTGCTTATTTCAAGCGTAGATTATCTAAAAGACAGCGTAAATAATTCTTATTCGGGAAAGCATTTAATTAAAGTGGCTACATCTACTTATAGTTTTTTATGGAACAATATCTTTTCTAAGTTTATGCCTAACGAAAAATTTAATACCACGGTAGAAGAAGTCCAGTCATCCTAAGTTCTTCTTAAACAATTATTTTACCAAATAACTAACAAAATTTAACCTCTTATGAGATTATTAAAATTTTACAATCAGATAATAAAATTTGGTAGAGAATGCGATCCGCGAGATAAAAAGCAAGAGATTAAATCTTATGAAGATACCGCCATACTTTATGGTGCTGTTGATACAGAAGTAAAAGGGATTATGCTTGGGATAGATATTGAATCCCCCGAGCTTTTACTTGCGGATAATCTACGTAAGAGAAATAAAAGAATTGATTTGGTAATTTCGCATCATCCTGAAGGGAAGGCTTATGCCTCACTTTATGAGGTAATGCGTTTACAGGTAGATTTATTAATCAAGGCAGGCATCTGTGCGGATGTGGCTCAACAACTATTAGAGGAAAGGATGCAGGAGGTTTTAAGAAAAATTCTTCCGCAAAATCATATGCGCACAGTAGATACAGCTTCTTTGTTAGATATACCTTTTATGTGTGTGCATACCCCTGCGGATAATCATGCCTCCAGTTTTATTCAGCATCTTTTAGATAAAGAAAAGCCCAAGAAGCTTAAGGATATCTTAGAGATACTTTATCAGATTCCCGAATATAAAGAGGCAGAGAAAAATAATGCTGGTCCACGGATAATCTTGGGAAATCCTAACCGAACCGCAGGAAGGATTTTTGTGGAGATGACCGGAGGTACAGAAGGTCCAAAGGACTCGTTTGAGAATCTCTCTAAGGTAGGGGTAAGGACAATTGTAGCGATGCATCTTAGTGAAGAGCATTTTAAGAAGGTAAGGGATACTAATCTTAATGTAGTGATTGCCGGGCATATCTCCTCGGATACCTTAGGGCTTAATCTCCTCTTAGATAAGATTGAGAGGGAGTCAAAAGAAGAATTTGATATCTTTGCCTGTTCGGGATTTAGACGTTTTAAAAGATATTAAAGATGGCAGGGCTAATTCCCCAAGAGATATTGGAGGAGATTTTAAATAGGATTGATATTGTGGAATTGATTTCTGGTTATATTCCCCTTAAACGGGCAGGAAGAAACTTTAAAGCACTGTGTCCTTTTCATCATGAGAAGACCCCTTCTTTTATGGTTTCACCTGAGCGACAGATATACCACTGTTTTGGTTGCGGGATAAGTGGGAACGCCTTTAAGTTCTTAATGCAGTATGAACGCTTGGAATTTATCGAGGCGGTAAAGACCCTGGCAAAGAAAGCAGGGGTAGTTTTGCCTGAAGCTAAAGATTCGCAGAGTACAGGGATGGTTATGCAGATTTATCATATAAATGAATTAGCAGCCAATTTTTATCATCATCTCTTAAATTCTGAAGAGGCAAAGGCGGCAAAGATCTATCTTTTAAAAAGAGCCCTAAAGGAAGAGACCTTAAGGTTATTTAAATTAGGTTATGCTCCTGAGGGATGGGAGGCATTAATGGGGTATTTAAGAGCCAAGAATATAAGCCTTTCGCTATTGGAGAAGGCCGGACTTATAATTCCTAAAGAAGGCGGTGGTTATTATGATAGGTTTCGCCATCGGATTATCTTTCCCATATTTGATATAAAAACAAGGGTTATTGGTTTTGGGGCAAGGGTACTAGATAACAGTTTACCCAAATATATTAATTCGCCTGAAACGATTATCTATAATAAAGGAAAGAATCTCTATGGATTAAATTTAACTAAGGATAGTATAAGACAGGATGATTATGTAGTGATAGTTGAGGGTTATCTTGATTGTATCATTCCTTATCAAGAAGGACTAAATAATATTGTCGCCTCTTTGGGAACCGCGCTTACCCATGATCAGGTACGTTTATTAAAAAGATACACCCATAATGTGATCTTGGTATATGATGCGGATAAAGCAGGACAACTAGCTACCTTAAGAAGTTTAGATATTTTTATAGAAGAGGAGATGAATGTTAGGGTTGTTTCTTTACCCGAAGGTTTTGACCCGGATTTATATGTGCGCAGATTTGGTATAGAAAAATTTAAAGAAAAACTCAATCGGGCAGAAAGTCTTTTTGATTATAAATTAAAGGTTTTAAAATCTCGCTATGACCCTTTGAGCATCGAAGGCAAAACAGGTATCTCTTCAGAGATGTTACCCACAATAAATAAATTTAAGAATGCCATCCTTAAATCAGAATATATCAGACGCTTAGCTGAGGAATTGAATGTGGAAGAAGATGCCTTATGGCAGGAAATAAAAAGGATAAAGCTAAGATCCTATCCGCAGGTAGAACCGAAGATTGAGAAAAAACCTATAAATATTAATCCTACGGAAAGGTTGTTAATGCGCCTTATGTTAGAAGAAAATGCACTTATTGAATATGTAAGGAATAATCTTGAGCCAGCGGATTTTCAGGATGATCGGGTTTCGCGAATCGTGGCGATTATGTTTGAGCTTATTGAGCAGGGCAAGACCATTGAACCTCGCTATCTTATAAATTATTTAAATGAAGATGAGGTCTCCCGGATTATCTGTGAATCTTCCTTTCTGCCTGATGTATCTTCGGAGAAGAAACAGGAGATTTTAGAGGATTGCATCAAGCGACTAAAGAACCAAAGGTTAAGATTAAAAAGGCAGTTTCTTCATGATCAGATAAAAAAAGCACAGGATCTACATGACGAACAGACACTTAAAAGGCTTATTCAGGAGTTTGACCAGTTAATTAAGAAAGGATAAGGAATATGAGAAAGAAGGAATACAGCAGAGAATTAGAAAAGATTATTGCCTTAGGTAAACAAAAAGGTTTTCTTACTTATGATGAGGTAAACGAACTCTTGCCTGAGGATGTTTCCTCTTCCGAGGATATAGATAGGTTATTTGAGATGTTGGGAAGCAAGGATATCCCAGTTGTAGAATCGGAAGAAGAAAAACTGCCTGAAAAACAAGCTCCTTTATTTAAGGATGAGCTCTTAGTTGAGCAGTTAAAGATGGAAGAAAGGTTCTTGCCCTTGGACGATCCTGTAAAGATGTATCTTAAGCAGATGGGGTCGATCTCCTTGCTTTCTCGAGAAAGTGAAATAGAGCTTGCCCGTAAGATTGAAGAGGCAGAAGAGAGATTTAAACGGGCAGTGTTAAGCACAAAATTTGCACGCAATCAAATTTTAAATGTAGTTAAGGAGATCTTTGAAGGTAAGATAAACCTTGAAGATGTAGTAAAGGAAGAGGTTAAGTCTCAAAAAAGAAATATCCTTAAAAGATTCAGAAGAATTGTTCAATCTATAAAATCTACACGCAGCCCTGCAAGGACCTTAGAGCTTCTTTTGAGGTTTAACTTTACCACCTCGGTGATTGAAG
Source organism: Candidatus Omnitrophota bacterium (assembly GCA_023819035.1). Classification (GTDB taxonomy): domain Bacteria; phylum Omnitrophota; class Gorgyraeia; order Gygaellales; family Profunditerraquicolaceae; genus JAMWCL01. The sequence continues at coordinate 2,337 of JAMWCL010000003.1, read as the reverse complement.
TGGTTCTAAAGCGTTTAAATAATCTATTGAGAGAAATTGAGTATATCAACCGACAGAAGAAGCATAATCTCAGACGCAGAAGGGAGATATTAAAAAAATTGGGTGAGCCATATTCTAAAATAAAGGAGCAGATGAAGCTTATTAAGTCTGCCCATATGAGATTTAACCGCACCAAAAAACGTCTTGTGGAGGCAAATTTAAGATTAGTGGTTAGCATTGCTAAAAAATATACTAATCGGGGGCTATCTTTCTTAGATTTGATTCAGGAAGGTAATATTGGCTTGATGAAAGCAGTAGAGAAATTTGAATATAAAAGGGGATATAAATTTTCTACTTACGCTACTTGGTGGATAAGACAGGCGATAACCCGTTCGATTGCGGACCAGGCGCGCACAATAAGGATTCCTGTGCATATGACCGAAACAATAAATAAGATAATTAGATTTTCTCGGGTCTTTGTCCAAGAATATGGCAGGGAACCTACAACCGAAGAGATCGCCCAAAAGATGAGGTTACCCCAAGAGAAGGTTAAGGCAATACTTAAGATCGCGCAAGAGCCCATTTCTTTACAGACGCCCATCGGTGATGAAGGGGATACACATTTTGGAGATTTTATTCAGGACAGGAAGGCAATTTCTCCGGCAAATGCTACCGTGCAGGCAATGCTTAAAGAAGAGATGCAAAGTGCCTTAAGTAGTCTCAGTGAAAGAGAAAGAAAGATTTTAATCTTACGTTTTGGATTAAATGATGGTTGTCCGCGGACTTTAGAAGAAGTGGGTAAGGTATTTAAGGTTACGCGCGAACGCGTAAGACAGATTGAAGCCAAGGCACTAAAGAAATTAAGACATCCATCGCGTTCAAGAAGATTACGTTCATTCTTGGATATGACGATTGCTCACCAGCGACATTATTAAATTTCAAAAAACGAAAAAAAAATTACGAAAATACTTGACAAATTACACGAAATTTGATATAATAAATTTTGTTTATGAGAAGATCTGTTTTAGGGGTAATTAATAATGAAGAATTTAAGCTTGATTCCGATGAACCTATATTTCCTACGGGTGTGGTCTGTAGGCTATTAGGTATTCCTGTTTGGGTGCTAAAGCAGCTTGATCGGGAAAAGATCGTTTCTCCGCCACGCAAAGGTCATTGCGCACGTCTTTATTCTATAAATGAGATGAAAAAACTAAAGCATATTTGGTTTCTCATGAAAAGACGCAAGGTAAAGATTGACGGGATCAAGGTAATCCTGGAGATGGAATCTAAGATGAAGCAGGCTTAAAATTTTTTGGGTTTTAATTAGCATTCTCATGGAGAAACTGCCAAAATAAAAAGAAAGGAGGGAGAAAAGATGAAGATTTTACCTTTGGGAGACAGAATCTTAGTTAAGCCCTTAGAGGCAGAAGAGAAAACTAAGGGTGGGATTATTCTTCCTGATACTGCTAAAGAGAAACCTCAGGAGGGTAAGGTTATTGCGGTAGGTAAAGGCAGGGTTCTGGAGGATGGAAAGATCCAGCCTCTGGAGGTAAAGGTGGGAGACAGGATTCTTTATGGAAGATATTCTGGTACAGAGATTAAGATAGAGGGTGAAGAGCATTTGATTATTAAAGAAGAGGATGTTTTAGCAATAATTACCGAGTAAAAAAGGAGGTGCAACATGGCAAAACAACTTTCTTTTGGAGAGGATGCCCGCCAGAGGATTTTAAAAGGGGTGGAGAAACTATCTAATGCAGTGGTGGTTACCCTCGGTCCAAAGGGTAGGAATGTGGTTATAGATAAAAAGTTTGGCTCACCCACCATTACAAAGGATGGGGTGACAGTAGCCAAGGAGATTGAACTTGAGGACCCCTATGAGAATATGGGTGCTCAGATGGTAAAGGAGGTAGCGGAGAAGACCTCTGATACCGCCGGTGATGGCACCACTACCGCTACCCTTTTAGCATATTCTATCTATAAAGAAGGGATGAAAAATGTGGCAGCAGGAGCAAATCCTATGGCTTTAAAAAGAGGGATTGATAAGGCGGTAGAGGTGGTAGTGGATGAGCTTAAGAAGATGGCAAAGCCGGTGAAAGAAAAAGAAGAGACTGTTCAGATTGCTACCATTGCTGCAAATGGGGATAAAAACATAGGAAATCTTTTGGCGGATGCCATGGATAAGGTAGGTAAGGATGGGGTGGTGACGGTTGAGGAAGCAAAGGCAACTGCTACTACCTTAGAGGTAGTAGAGGGAATGCAGTTTGACCAGGGATATCTTTCTCCTTATTTTGTCACTGACCCAGAGCGCATGGAATGTATCTTAGAGGAGCCCTATATTCTGATCTATGAGAAGAAGAT
>JAMWCL010000039.1 GCA_023819035.1 Candidatus Omnitrophota bacterium | reverse complement strand
CTTACCCAGGTATACACTTTCCAAAGAACCCACATAAAAGTATTCCCGCAATTCTTCCTCTCCTTTAATTATGGAATCTATTCCCTGAGTAATTAAATAGACAAATCTCCTTTCTAAAAGAATCAATAGCCCTAGAAGGTCATAGAGAGGATATTTACTTAGCCATAAATTAAATGTATCTTTTTTAATCTTCAACTGCCTAGCTGCCAAATCCTTATTTCCCTGTGTATTTATCAAAGATACGTAAAGCTTAAATGGTCTTATCTCTTTCTTTATCTGTCCTATCTCTTTTTTATATTTATAAAGAAGGCTTCCTTGATCCATCTTAAGCATCTCTCTGGCTGCACGGCGAACACTTCCTCCTGTTTTCCATATGGCTTTTATTATCATCTCCTTATGGATCTCTGCAATCGATACTCTGTATTTTTTAAGCCTCGCCCTAAGGGTAGCGCTGTCAATTCTACCAAGAAGCTCACAACTTCTTCTTAACCAACCTCTTCTAGGACCGCACTCCTTTATTGCCCACAATAATTGCTGTCTCTTCTGTAAATACTTCCGATAGCGTAAATATTCAAGCTCATCTTCTAACCGATATTTTCTTATCAGCTTGTATATCCGCTCACGACTGACCTTTAAAAGCCCAGCTGTAGCTACAATATTACCTTCTGTTTCTCTTATTTTTTCTTTAAACACATGTTCTGGTATTTGCCTTGATGATTTCCTTTTCTTCAGCAGGAAATAATTAGCATTCTTAAATCGACTTTTGATAGCTTCCATTATCTGAAGAAGCATAAGATAAAATACTAAGCCATCTGCTTCTTCAGTTAATATTTCCTTTACAATAATCTCTCTTATTGCATCCTGGAATCTCTTTAAACGCAAAAGATCCTTGGACCTTTTTATCTGAGAACAAAGCACATCCAAATATTCCTTAACATTGTCAAATTTAATCCAACTCTTAATAGTAGGTAAGACTCCCTTATAATTCTGGGCATTCTTCCTTAAGATCTTGAAAAACCCTTTATCTTTCCTTAGTTGGGATATAAGTTTATAAAAAGATTCGGTGGGTTTATAGCTTATCTCATTTAAGAAATATTTTAATCTTTTAAACAAAGCGCTTGGATTTAAAGGACTGATACCAGTTATCCAACGCTCCGGACGGAAACCTTCAGAATTAGCACTCAGCCAATCACTTAAGCAAAATACTTCCAAAAGTTTTATGCAATCTTCTTTTAGCTCAGAAGAAAGACTAAGATATTCATGATCCCCAAGTATCCCAGAGGGGTTATGGTGATATAGGATAATTAATCTTTCCATTATAGATAACTCTATATTGCTTTCCTTTAGGATTTTAAAGGCATATTGGATGTGTCTTGTGCGGATAAGTTCTTTATTTTCTGTATTATTAAGGCTATCTGGATAGTTAACTAATGGAATCAAATCTGGACTACCTTTGCCCAAATCATGAACCAAAGCTACTTTTTTTAAAATATTAATCTCTCTCTCATTAAACCCTACCTTTTTACCCAAAATCTCTGCTATCTTTAAGACAGATAAAGCGTGATATCTTATATAAGAAGATCCATCAGGATAGCATCTTAATATTTCTCTGGGATTGTAATTTTCAGATTCAAGAGGAGAAGAAGTAATCCTTCGCCTTGGAGCAGAATTCCTTTCTCCGTAAAGACATCTAATCATAAAAATCTTATCCGGGGTTATCTGATAGAATTCCTCAGATTCAAAAACCCAAAGAAATTTCTTCTTAGAAGCTTTAAGCTTTTTTTGAATATAATTTATTTTTTTTCTTAATTCTTCTGAAAGTACATCCTTATCAATTGCTCTGGCATAAATAAAGCCTTCTTCTTTTTTCTTTATAGATATCAAACTCGCTCTTTCCAAAAATGCTTCTATATCTTCTTTCTTATGAAAACCCCAGCCATTTCTATAGGTCATACCGACTCTTTGAACAAACCTCTCACCGAATTTTGTCATTGGCATCAAGCAGTCAAAAACAACCCTTCCCTCTAAGCCAAGACTCAGAGATTTTCTAACCACTGCCTCCAGTAATTTATCAGCTATATTAACTAATTTCTTAGTTGGCCCACGATTATCTGGGTGATTCTCTAAAGCATCAATATAGAGATAATTTAAAATACCTGGTTGGGCGTGATAAAAGATTATTCCTTCAATTCGCCTTTTATCCTTTCCAGCGTAAGAGATTAATTTGAATCCTCCGATAATCTGTTTTATTCTTTCATCTTTACAATAATCTTTCCATCTTAGAAATTCACACCATGCCCTGGAAATTGCTTCTCTGGTTATTAAATTATTAGTGAGGAATTCCTTCATTAATCTCTCATCCTTCTTAGAAAGGGGAAGAACTCTAAAGATAGGTGAAGAGGCATTATTTAACAACATAGACTTTATCTTCATTAACTCATTTAATCTCTCCCTATCTTTATCTTTTGAAGAGTCGGTAATAATAACTTCTGTACCGATAGGAATAATGTAATAGATTAACCTTGCAATCTCATCATCTACACGGAGACAACCTCGACTATGTGCACCACCTACGGTCTGAGGCCAGGAGGTAGAATGAATTCCCAAATTTTGACCAATTTGCACAAAAATCCCTAATTTTCCATACGGATACTCTTTATGGCCATAGGGATAGAGCTTTCCTGTATCCGAATCTTTCCAGGTAGGCTTTCTTCTAAACCGAGTGATTACTTTAAATCTACCCAATGGAGTCTCTCTCTTCTTTCTTCCAATACCAACTTTACAATCCTTAATTAATTGACCTTCTTGAGTAACCAAATACATCTTTCTCTCTGCCCTATCAACCACAATCTTATAAGAAAAAGAAATCACTCTAATAATTTCTCCTGCTTTTACCTTATCGCTCTTTAAACCATTTAGCTCCTTTAATAATTCTTCCGTCATATTAAATTTTCTGCTTAATTCTCTTAAAGAGATTGGTTCTAATGGTTGATAAAAAACTATGCTTTCTTGTAATAAGGGAGGTAATTTTACTATTTGATTTAAAGAAGATTGGATATTAGATGGCGAGGTCTTAGGAAATAAAGAAGACTGAGCTGATTGTACAAAAAAGGAGGAGATTAAAAATATTACTGAGCAAATAAGACCAATTAATAGCCTTATTGGAGATATTTCCAAAATAGATAAACTTGAGGTAGTATCAATTTCATAAACATCTTTAAGGATCGTCACAGAGATTGACTCAATATCCAAAAGGTCCTTTTCAAAAGTCTCAATTTGCCTTTCTAAAACTAAGCCCGAGGCTATACCCACATATATTCTGTTATTAATAATAAGTTCAGAGAGTCTGTGAATTATCCTTTTTGGGATAGTTTTTGCGTCTTCGTTCATTACATCCATTCTATCTAAGATAATTGTTTTATCTTTCTCTTGTAAGAGAAAATAAAAGTAACGCTTTAATTTTATTTCTCTTTCCTTTTTTTGCTTAAGTAAGGAACTTTTATCTTGTCTAAACTGAAAGACTTGAGGTGATGAAGATTTCATATAAACAAATTTACCTTTTAATTCAAAAAGTATCTCTTTAGGAAGGTCTTTAAAGAAGAAGATATCAATTCTCTTATCAAATCCTGAATTGCGAATGAGATGATCTAATCTTGCAAAATCAGCAGTCTCAAAAGAAATTATACTTTCCGGTGGAGAAAGATTAGCGATAAGGCTTAAGAGATATTTGGCAATTCCTTTATTTTCTAATCCATACTGCTGTGTATTCAACCACTGTAAGTAAAACACATATCTGCTCCCAGCTTTTCCTAAGAATTGCAATCTCATAATATTAGAAAATCTCTGTGCACCTCTCTTTAAAGATAACTGCAAAGTATCTCCAAACCTTTCTACTTCAATCTTGTAAATTAATCCCTTTTTATCCTTAATCTCCTTTACTTCTAATCCCTTAATAATCTCCTTAATGTAATTCCTTCTCTCTGACACTGGAGAGGATGAAGGTTTTTCTAAGATAAGATTCTTCTCACAGGTAAAGTGGTGGCTATCCTGCGTCAGATCAATTGGTGAGGAGAGATTTCTGTTAATATTCTCAATTAACGTGCTTAATCTCTCTTTTTCATAAATTGGATATGCAGTCTTAATATAAGAATACCCATTCTTTGGGCTTGCTTTTATGACTATTGCCTCCATGCGATACGATTCTTTATCTTCAGAATTTAAGAAATAAACAAATACTTCTATTTTTCTCATTTTATTTTTTTCAGGACTGATACATATTGCCTCTCTGGCTGCCTTCTTAAGAAAATGTTTAAGTCTCTCTTTAGGCATAGGGGGAAAATAAGACCGGAGACAGAAAGCCCGCTCTTTTCTTGAAATTACTCTAATGGCTTTTTGACTATGTTTCCTTAAGATATGCTCCCATCTCTCTTGATCTAAGATTAGGATTTTTTTGGTCTTTTTATTAACTACCTTAAAAATCTCTTCAGATGGTATCTTGGAAGGTCTTTCTCTTTCTTTTTTATTTTGGTTTTTTAGAGGACTGGATGCCCCCTCTATTTCTATATCCAAAGCTAATCTATCCATGCCTTCTATTCCAACATCCCAGGCTCCAATTGAGGAGGTGGCGAAGCGGCTAGATGAAATAACCTTGCGGGATAAATCCACAAGAAATTCTGTCTCAGTAATAATTCTTTCTTTTATGGAGCTAAGGCTTTTCTTGTCTCTGGGAGAAAAGAAAAGGTCAGCATCGCCAAAGAAAATGCCCAAGAAGCCGTTAGTATGACTAAACCATTCCTCAAAGAAATAAAATCCCTTATTAAAAAATAAAGCCATTGGTGAGCTAGTAGTGCGATTAAGTTTATACCTATTAAGCCAACTATTTAATTTCTTCCTAACTTCTTTTTTAAGTATATCTTCATCTTCTCTATCTATATCTCCTACCACTTTATATAAATCCTTAAGGAGTAATTCTGTCTTTTTCATCTTTGGTTCTAATTGCTTAGGAAATCTACTTATCTTGACTATCTCTTGTAATTTAGATCTTTCAGTCTCTCTCACTTTAAAGATAAGGTCTATTCCTTTAATCATGCCCTCATAGGATAATCTTGATGTAAGAAAAATAAACTTTTTAAGAAAGTGCTCTTTAATCCAGTATCCAGGGCGTCTGTCAGTACTAGGAGCATTTCTCTCTATCTCTGTAGGATGAGATGAGTTACCAGAGAGCTGTCTTCGGTTATCTTCCACTGGCGAGGCGTTGGATGAAGAGATATTTTTTAGCGAACTAAAAGAACCTCTTTGTAAAGAATTCCTGGCTCGAATCTTTATCGTTAATTTAGGTCCAGTGTAATAAGAGATACGAACTTCTGAGCCTGTGTTTATTGGAGAAGAGGATAATTCATCACTTATGTCTTCCCTCTCTTCAAATATCTGCAAACCTTCCTTTTGTTTACTGGGAAGTTGCGGCGAAAAACCTGTAATCTGCGGAGACAGAGATGATAGAATAATAGGCGGTCCAGCGAAAACCTCTCCCATCCGATACATCCTTATGGTTCTCATATAATCTAATATCGGCGCCAGAAATAGCTCAAAATGCGTAAACTTTATATCCTGCTCTATTAATTGCTCCTCCAGTGCATTTGCTATTTCTATACCTAACTTATAGTCAAAGGGATCAAATATACTTATATACATAAACCCACTGTCTTCGCTCTTAATTCTACCGATAGTCTCCAGGATATCTCTGTAAGCTTCCCTCTCGAACTGACTGAAATTTAAAATATTAACTTCATCTATAGCAGCAAGATGATTAAATTGACCTTCTTCTTCGGCTTTGTTTTCCAGTAGCATTCTGATACCCGGCTGAGATATATTGCCTACGATAAGGTCAATTTCGCCTTCTGCAAGATTAATCAATCTCCTGTAACTTTCAATCTTCTTGGCTAACATCTTAAATCTCTTATTAATAAACGGGTCTAAGACAATGGTTACTTTCAGCCCGTTTAAGGCAGCCAAAATACCAAAAGCAACTGTTCCAGTCTCAAGCAAGGATTCCCCTCTTTGAAGACTCAGGTATGTGAAGATTAACTTTTCGATATCTGTAATGACTTCGAGAGGAAGTTCTTCTTTTTCATCAAAATGACTTGCGATTTCTTTAATCAGTGGATTTGAAAGATACTTCAATACTGCGCTTCTCTCCTCTTTAATAGCCAATTCAACATCTTTCTCAGTAAGTGGTGAAGAAGATAATGGTTGTCCAATGGATTTAACAATTGTCTTTAAAGGACTTGAGGCAGTATCAAGGTCAGAGATTTTTTTTAAAACCCGAATCTTTCGAATCAATTTCTCCTTTTCTCCTATAATATGAAAGTATCTGGATCTCTCTAAATCTTCTGGTAATTTGATTTTCTCTTTTAGGACTAATTCCTTATACCTGCTTAAAGACTCTGCCAATTCCCAGAGTTCCTGATATCTCTTTATCAAGTCTTCTCTATATCTTAATTCTTCTAATGTTTCAAATAGCGTTTCAAATTTCCTGATAAGTCTACCTATGTTAAATCTCTTTAACTGGAGATGGATATCCTCGCCGATAATAATCTTAAGAGGTTTTTTGCGAAAATCATAAATCTTTTTTCCTTCCCTGTCTTCTCTGAATATTACTTCAATTACCTTATCGGATATTTTAATCTTTTTTGGATCATCAACTAATCTTACATCAACCAAAGCATAATCAAACCCATATTCTTTCGGTAGATACGTCCAGACATATCCATCCATAAGCCATAGCGCTGCCCTTTTACCTTCTAATCTTATATTTTTTAAAGTTATATCTTTATATTCACGTAGATAATTCTCAAGCCTCTGCTTACGGTTTTTACTTAGAGATTTAAAAGAAAATAATATCTCTTGGGTTGAAGTGACTGTAGCTAAAGAAAGCCTATGGGTTATGCTTCTATGTTTCCAGAATATCTTTATTTCTACTAAAATCTTTCTTCCTTTAATCGCAATATATTTCTCTTCTACCAAGGCCCCGGGATACTTAACTGCTTTAAATATACTCCTTCTTAAAACCCCTCCTTTATCAAGCCTGCCCTTTCGAATTAGTATCTCCTGAGCTTTTACTACTTCCCTTTTTTCTGTAGGGTCGATTTTCTTAAAATAATATTTTGCGGTAGGGTCTATCCTATAACACCCAATAGCTTTTCGTTTTTTTCTTTCCTTTGTCTGAGGGTCAATGAGATAAGCAGAAAATATCCATTCTTTATAATACTCATCAAATCTCTCCTGAGCTATCTCTACATATTTTCCTTTATACCTAAATCCAACAAAAGCCCTGATACGAATTCTGGGTCGGTCAACCAAACCTACCATTCCATCTGTACTTACTCTACCAATAATAGGCGGAAGAGTTCTTTCTCTAATTTTATAATATTGGTTCTTTATAAACTCTATTAAAACATCCCTTCTTTGAGAAGAAGATTTATCCTGAATATTTTTATCTTGTATCGCAGAAGAGGCACCACCAGCCTTAAAATTCAGATTCTCTAAAAGCCAAATAGTGGCCTCTATGTTCTTATACCCGATTAAGGCAGGAAGTGGCAATCCTTTTGAATTTATATCTATCTCATCTACAGAAAAACCGCCTTTTCTGTTTAAAAACCAGCAGTCATTTCCGCCTCTTCTACCTTTATCTCCTACAGTGGCAATTAAACTTTCTCTTATCTTTAGCTGAGTCTTAAAGAATCTGATTGCCTGCTCCTTGCCGGCTTTAGCAGGAATGATATCTACGCTTACCTCGGTGGCAACTGCAGATAATCTATTTTGATAACCTAACTTCTCTATGAGCTGTTGAAATTTATCTATATAAAGATTTATCTTATCCGGTGGCAAATAAATCCCTAAACCCGCTGTCTTATGTGAAATCATTAAATCTCCTGTAGTGAGTCTTAAGATGTCAGGGAATTCATCCAACGTGATGCTCCTCACAAATTCCCTCTGCAACTGTTGAGGAAAATCTTTCTTGGCAATATCGTATTCTTTTCTTCTAGGGTCTTCTTTTTTAAAACCATTTACAGCATAAGTGGCATTTTCCGGAAACGCCCATAGATAACTTAAGCTGTTTTCATTAACCTTCTGACGAATCATCTCAAAAATGGACTCGATATCCAGTATCCCTTTATTAAAAAATTCCTTTGACCATTTTAAAACCAATCCTGTAGCTATACCAACATAAATTCTCATATCAATAAGCTCAGAAAGTCTGTTGATTATCTTTTCAGGAATATTCTTTGCATCTTCGCTCATCACTCCCATTACATCTAAGATAATCGCCTTATACTCTTTACGCAAAGCAGGAGATCTATATCGATTCGGTCTCAAATAAGAAGTCTCATCGCGGATAGGTGAAGAGCTTATTTTAGTCTCTAAGACTGCCTCTTTTATCATCTGTCTTAATATATTTTTATATTCTTGTTTATATCTTTTTCTTAAATTACCCAATAATCCGCTTAAAGATTTATGGTTAAGGCAATCCTGCGGTGTAGTAAGATACATAAATCTAAAATCGCCTAGAGTTTTTATATTTTTTTCTTTTACTATATCTTTTAAAAGCTCTTTACCCAAAGAGTATAATTTTTTCTCATCTTTTAACTTACGAAAAGGAAATGACCTTCCGCTAAGAAACAGAGACTTTAATTCAGATACAGCCAAATTATCAAGAGGAGGAATTTCAAGTAGTTGGATAGGCCTGCTAATTCTTTCAAGGCGTCGCTTTAATCTACTTACTTCCTTAGCCATACCTAAAGGCGGAGACTCTAAAATCGGTCTAAGCAAAACTGATAACTTTTTTTCTAAAATCAACAGTTGTTCCTTATTAATTATAGAAAGAATTCTTAAGGCAGGAATAATCTCATTTATATTTTTGCTTTTAAGCATTTTTTCTATATAAGGTAATAATTCCTGACTCTTTTGTTCATCGAGAGAAACCAGTATTCTTTTAACCGCCTTTCCAGTATAACTTTCTTCTGGGTCTAAGATATGTCTTATTAACCTATCCCAGATTATCTTATTGTCTTTTATAAAGAATGAATATTGATAATTATCTTCGCCTTGCTCAATCGCAGAAGAACAGGTATAACCCTCAACAAACCATTGTAAGTAGGCTTTTTTCAGTTTGGGAATTCTGTATTTAAGAACAAAATCCGTAAGAAGTCTTTTAATCCCTTCAAAATCTCCTTGGGTGTAATCTTCGATTCTTGTAGCCATAGCAAAATCTAAGAGCAGAATCCTGCCATCCCTGCATATAAGGATGTGGTTTAATTTTCTTTCATTATGGGAAATTTTTAATTGTTTATTCAGTTTGGCATAAACCCTTCCAATCTCTCTTATATATTCTTTTTCATACGCTTGGAAGAGTCTCCAAAATTCTTCATCTTCACTTATTCTGTCCAATGTAAGCGCATCTGGTTTTTCTAAGATAAGGATATTATTTATTACACACGCCTTTGGTCCGAGATTCTGTTGAGAAACCTCAAGGGCAAATTCAAATTCAGGAGAGCCCGGATAAATAAATTTGGCATAAAAATCAATCCTGCTGTGTTCACTGGTTATCTTTAATAAATAAATTGCCTCTCCCACCATCTCTTCTTCCTCTACGTTAATAATCTTATTAATAGATAAAAATTTCTTGAGGGCATTAATATGTTCTTGTGCAGGAAAGTAATCCTTAAGCGGCGAGGCAGCAATTACAGCAGAATCTTCTCTATGTAAGTTGGTAAATAAAACAAGATCTAAGATGGGGGGTTTTCTCACTAAATCTGGACATGAATGATAGCGAGTATCCATTACCCCTACTGAGGGAACAATGGGACTATCGGCAGAAGATTTTTTATAAAACATTGCATATAGGCTGTAGTGTTTCGTGGACATAAACAAAGGAGTCTCTTCTATTGATAATAAAAGAGGAAAAATATGAAGATTGTACACAATATAAGGTTCGATAAACATAATCACCAGAATCGCACTCTCTTTTGCTTTCTGCATTTTAAGCTGTAGGGCAAGCCGAAATTGTGATGCTTTAATAATATCCTGCGGATGTGTATAAAAGAAATAAATAACATCAAAGTTATCCCATGGGATGCTTAGAGCATCGGTGTTACCCTTAAAGACAATATTTTTAGCAAAGCTTTCCTTCTTGGCTTCTACCATAATCTTTGCTGCTTTAAGCGATATCATTTTGTCTTTTTCCACCGCAGTTGCTTTCATTCCTAAAAGATAACTAGCAAATAAAGATACCCTTAAGTCTGCACCTGCGCCAAAATCAAGAAGCATCTTTCCTTTAAGCGGTTCAATGTATTTTCTTAGGTGACTAAAAACTTGACACAATACCTCCAAAGGCGTAGGGAGATAAACACAACCATCTTTGAGCTGAATAGGTGGGGTTTTATACTGATTAAGGAATCTCTCCAGTCTTTCATATCTTTCTAATTCGGACAAAGGTGAGCTGGCAGGAAAACTGATGTGTTCAAAAGAAGGCAATATACCAGTATACATCGGAAATGTTTGTGGATATTTATAAATAACCTTCAAAGGTATAACCACCGGAGCAATTTCATAATAGGTTTTTCTGGTGGTAATAGCAAACTGGTCTCCAGTTACATCTAAGATAAAACCCTGTCCGGCAATTTTAAACTCAAGATAAAAATGATGTTCAACCATTAAAAGCGCTTTCAAAAACAAAGGATATTCTATGAGGTTAACTTTATACTTAAAGCCATATTGACTAATTATCTCTTTGGTTCTCTGTGTGAACCTCCGACAACCAAAAGGATATTCCTGATTTATCCAATAATTGCGATACCTGTTTATAATTGATTCTTGAAGCACATCAAAAAAATCATCTATTTTGGTTAAATCTTCATTATTAATCCAGAAGCCTGCCCTTTCCAAAATCTGTCTAAATTTAAAGGCATCCATTAAAGTATATTCTTCGGGTATCTCAGGTGAATAACTAAACAGAGCGCTAACTGTCTTTAAATATTCTACCTTTAATTGCAACAATTCCTTTTCTAAAACACCTTTAAACATTGCTTTTGAAACTAGCGCCTCAAAAACCTCTTTATTTGAGATATTCAATCTTCTTAAAATCTGAAGGGCTTCTATTTTCTTTTTAAAAACCTTGGAATTAAGTTGCCTAAGAAACTCTTTTAAGACACATTCTTTTTCTTTAAGAAAGTTTATTCCGCTATTTTCTGCTAAAAGATAATCCTCAGGGCTTTGGCCTTCAGGCAATTTTTTTTCAATTTTAGCCCCTTCCATCTGCAACATAGCGAAGCCATCTAAAGAATTGGATTGAGAATCTTTACCTTTTATAGGGCTGGATGTTGTTTTAAAAGACTTAGTGGCAAATTCCATCACGTACATCTTAGCCAAAATAAATACTCTCAGTTCTACAATCAAATTTCTTAAATCAGGGTCTTCAGAAAAATAATAGGCAATGCTAAATTTCTTTACTGCTTCTCTATACCTTTTTTCTAACTGATCACAAATACCAGAGGTCAAATAAATATTTACTCTATCCTCCCAAAAGACTCTTGAGATATATTTATCGAAATCTTCGTATCTCAGTCTTGAAGCAATAATTGTCCAGTATTGTTTTGACAGGACCGAAGCAGGAAATTTGATGATACACTCTTCAAAAATCTTTAAAGCCTGTTCTGGTTTTTTCTGTTCAAGGAGAATATTACCTTCTAAGATATAATTAGCTAAAGTTTCTTTTTCATGTCTTTTTGCCTTCTTGAGATATTTAAATGTCTCTTTATAGTTACCCTCAGCTAAGTAAAGATAAGAGATCACTCTATAGAGGTGGGAATTACCTTTAAAGTGCCTTGCTAAGTCTTTATACAAACTAATAGCTACATCGAGTTGACCTATCTTAAGGGATACTTCTATAAAATTAACTCTAAGAAAATCTAAGGTTATCTGTCCGTTTAACTCCTTTGCCTTCTTTAAAGCCTTATCACCTAACCAGTAAGATCTTGTTAACTTAAACCAAGAGTAAATACGCTCTTTAAATTTTAGTTTTTTTGTAACCAAGTTAAAGGCAGTTTGTTCTGTTTCTAGAAAGTATCTATAAAATATAAGTAAATAACTAAAGGCGAGGTCTTCCTTGTCATTAGTGGTTAAGTCTAATTTCTTCTTTTTTATAAACTCAAAAATTCTACTGAGGCTATCCTCTGCCTTATCCCATAACGCAGGGTCATCACTATCTAACCATGTCTTTATCCAATTCATCTTTATTCTAAACTCTTGCTTTAAGTCTCTTGCTTGATTATCTCTATTGCTTTCTATCGGCGAAGATGAATGGAATATCTTTTGTATACTAGCCGAAGGGGCGCTTGAATTCACTAATCTTTCCAGACAATGGTCTTCAATAATATTCATTGCTTCGATAGGATCATCGATTATACGGTAGATATACCTGTCATTTTCAGAGATAAATCCTGAAGAGAGAAGTTTATTTATTATAAAGTCATCGAGTTTCTTCCAGAATTTTTTATTCATGAGAATCACAGGAACCTGCGGTATCTTTCCAGTCTGAATCAGGCATAATACATCAAATAAAATATCAAGAGTGCCTAAACCTCCTGGCAAAAAGATAAATCCCCAGCTATGCCTGATACTGGCAATCTTTGCCTCAAACGGATAGGTAAAGCCCAATTTCACATCACCGCTAGGCCGGTAATCTTTATAGTCCTTAGACCATAACGATATTGCCTTTGCGTTAATTTTCTTATTCGCCTTTCTTTTCTTTTGCATGCCTCTCCAGACTGCTTCTGAAGTTCCAGGATGACCTC
>JAMWCL010000038.1 GCA_023819035.1 Candidatus Omnitrophota bacterium | reverse complement strand
TCATAGGCGTATCCTCCTTTCTGGCCCTTAAAGGACCGGTTAGGTTGTTTGCTTGACAACCTAAGAGGATATGCCTTTTTTATTTATCTGGCAATATCAAAAGTGCGAAAGATATTTTACATTATCAAAAAAGAAAAAATAATCGTTATTTTTACATAATTTATAAATTAAGAAGCATTCCGATTACTTAGGATAATCATTAAGGAATGCGCAAATAACACCTGAAATAACCCCTCCTTCCGGACTATGTAAACACTAGCCTTAATCCGATAAAAGAACTTCTGAAGTTGTTTTTTATGATTGGTCTCTCTTAAGATATATAGGCAAGGCAGTGGTTTAGGTAGGGGTTTATCCTTAATCTCTTTTATTAAACAAATAAAATGCCTGCGGATAATACTATAAATACCCTCTTCTTCGTTAATCTCTAAAGTAGAGATTACCCTTTTTCTTTTATCCTGGGAGGTTAGATTTTTAAATAATAGATCCCGCATATTCTTAAAAATCTTATTTTAAAAGCCGGGCTAGCCCTTCTTAAAAGAATCTCCTCCTTTGGATTGGCTACCCGGCTACGCCCCACCCTCCGTGACTGGTGGTTTTTAGTTTTTTATGGGTGGGAGGCTTTTTATAAAGTTTTATAAATTCTTTAAAAATAACATAAAAAATAATTTTTCTTCAAACAAAGTATAACATCTATCTTAGGTTTACTTCAAGTTAAAAATAAGATATTAAGAAAACGCTTTCTTTAAAATAAACGGGGCTCTTTACCCTGAAGGATTCTTTTAAGATTTGAACGATGGCGTAAAAGGATAAATATAGCAATAATTACGCCGGTAAGAATTAAACTAAGCGATTGTTTAAAGATAATCATATATAAAGGTAAAGACAATCCAGTTAATACCGAAGCTAAAGAGACAATCCTAAAGATCAAAAATATAGCTAGCCAACTGCAGATAACTAAGAAAAAAACCATTCTTAATGAAGGGATCATAGTAGCAAAGGCAAGCAATACACCCAGACTTGTCGCCACCCCCTTACCACCTTTAAATCTCAAAAATATCATCCAGTTATGACCGCTGATACAAGCCAGACCCAGAATAATTAAGATTATCTCATAAGAGACATCTATCTTTGACTTAAAAAGATTACCTAAAAAAAATACACTGACAAAACCCTTAAGGATATCTAAGAGCAAGATAATTATCCCCGGAACCTTTCCTAAAACCCGAAAGGCATTAGTTGCTCCCACATTACCAGAGCCAAATCTACGGATATCAATACCTTTTAAACAGCGACCAAAGATATAAGCGGTAGGGATTGAACCTAAAAGATAACTAACCAGAATCGCCAGAATTAGTTGGAGCATATAAGATATTAAGCCCCCTTCTTATATAATCTATACCTGAGACTAAAGTAAAAACTACTGCCAGCCACCAGAAGATAAAGGCAAAGGATAACTGTAACAAAACACTAATAATTGCTAACATCTGAGAAGCCGTAGTAAGTTTTCCCCAGCGGGTAGGAAGGATATTGATATTTTGTTTAACAATAAAGATTACTATCGCACCTAAAAGGATAATTGTATCCCTGCTGATTACAATCAAACTGACCCATAAAGGAAAACGGAGTTTAAATTCCTTAATCAGGCAAAGGCAGATAAACCCGCTCATTAAAAGTAGCTTATCCCCTAAAGGATCAAGGATTAACCCCGCGGGAGACCTTTCCCGCGATTTACGGGCAATATAGCCATCTACCGCATCGGAGATTACCCCTAAGATAAATATTCCTAAAGCCAGAAATCTTAAAAATTCCTTTTCCGGAGAGCGATAATAGATAAGGGTTGCCACAAAAAAAGGAACCGTTAAAATCCTGAAAGTAGAGATCTTATTAGCAAAGTTCATCGGATTATCCTTATGCGATGCAAGGGCCAGTAGATTAATATTGCCTTACCTAAGATATTCTTTTTAGGTAAAAAACCCCAGTAGCGACTATCCTGAGAAGACCTAGAATTATCTCCTAAAACAAATACATGACCCTTGGGCACAACTATCGGTTGACCTTCCTGAGCAAACTCTCCGCGGTTATAATAGTATCTTTGATTAAATAAAGGCTCCAATAAAGGCTTATCGTTAATGTAAATAACTCCGTGTTTAATCTCTACTGTCTCACCTTCTAATGCTACCAATCTTTTAATAAAATCCTTCTTGAGATTAAGTGGATAAATAAAAACAATCACATCTCCTCTTTTTGGTTCTCTTAAAGCAGGAAGTCGCCAGTCGGTAAAAGGAATCTTTGCCCCATAGATGAATTTATTTACCAGTATGGCGTCTCCTTCCATCAATGTAGGACGCATGGAACCCGTAGGGATCCTAAAGGCCTGGATAATAAAAGTTCGGATAAACATTGCTAAAATAAAAGCAACTACAATCGATTCAATCCAGTCCCGTATTACTGATTTTTTTCTTGCCTTCATATCTTTAAAACCTCCAGGAACGCCTCTTGAGGAATCTCAACCTTTCCAAATTTTTTAAGTCTTTTTTTTCCTTCTTTCTGTATCTGCCAAAGCTTGCGCTTACGGGTAATATCACCTCCATAACACTTTCCCGTAACGTGCTTTGCTAAAGGACGGATCTTTTCGGCAGCAAGAATGCGTTTGCCTACCGCTGCTTGAATATTTACCTCAAATAACTGCCGGGGGATTAAATCCTTAAGTTTACTTACTAGGTTTTGCGCTTTAGCAAGCACCTTATCCTTATGTACCAAAAAGGAAAAGGCATCGCAGACCACATTGTTAAAAAGGATATCTAACTTAACAATCTCGGTAGGCTGATATCCTTTAAATTCATAATCTAAAGAACCGTATCCTTTAGTTAATGATTTCAAGCGATCACAGAAATCAACGATGATCTCAGAAAGGGGGATTTCAAAGATTAACTTTATTCGGTCTTCACCTAAATACTCGCTTGACTTAAAGACACCACGCCGTCCCTTACATAATTCACAAACCTGCTCTATTGAATCCAGAGGGATGATTAACAATAGACTTACATACGGCTCAAGGATCTCCTGAATATCTTGAGGCAAAGGAAGCTTTAACGGTGTATCTACCTCTGCAAATGTTCCATCCTTTTTCTTTACCTTATACATTACATTAGGCACAGTTAAGATTAAATTTAGGTCATATTCCCTTTCTAATCTCTCCTGAACTATCTCCATATGCAAAAGCCCTAAAAAACCACAACGAAACCCCAAACCAAAGGATTGGGAATTCTCTGGCTCAAACACAAAAGAGGCATCGGACAATCTTAATTTATCCATTGCATCGCGTAAAGCAGGGAAATCTGCGGGATTTACCGGATATATACCACAAAATACCAATGGCTTCAACCTCCTAAATCCTGCAAGTGGTTCTCTACAAGGATTTTTCACATCAGTTATCGTATCTCCAATAATTACCTCGCGCGGATCACGGATATTTGCGGTTAGATAACCCACCTCTCCACAGAACAGATTATCCACTATAAAATACTTTAAATCCTTAAATACACCTAACTCCTCTATCTTGTAAACCTTACCCGAATGCATGAGCCTTATCTGGGTATTTCTCTCAATCCTGCCATCCATAATCCTCACAAATACCACTACACCCTTAAAGGTATCAAAACGACAATCAAAGACAAGCGCTTTTAAAGGGGCTTCGCTTTGACCGGCGGGAGGAGGAATTACTTTAATAATTCTTTCTAATATCTCTTCTACACCTTCACCTTCCTTGGCTGAGGCAAGTAGGATCTCTTCCTCTTTAAAACCTAAAACCTCTTCGATTTGCCTCTTTACCCGTGGTATATCAGCATTAGCTAAATCAATCTTATTAATTACCGGAATAATCGCCAGATTATTTTCTTTAGCCAAATAGTAATTAGCCACTGTCTGTGCCTCTATCCCTTGAGCTGCGTCTATGACTAAAACCGCGCCTTCGCAAGCAGACAAAGACTTGGAAACCTCATAGGTAAAATCCACATGTCCAGGGGTATCAATAAGGTTTAAAACATAATCCTTACCATCCCGGGCACGATAAGATAATCTTACCATCGAAGCCTTAATGGTTATTCCACGTTCTTTTTCTAAATCCATGTCATCAAGGAGTTGCTGTCCTGTATGTCTTTTATCTACCGCCCCGGTTATCTCCAGGATACGGTCAGAAAGGGTGGATTTGCCATGGTCAATATGAGCAATGATACTAAAATTACGAATCCGTTCTTTATCCATATTTAAACCTTAAAAAGACAAAGACTCCAATATTTTATTAACCACTTCTTCAATGCTCATCTGAGTAGTATCAATATAGACAGCATCCTCTGCCTTCCTTAAAGGAGCGAATTCCCGCGTAGAATCAATCTTATCCCGATTCTTAAGATCAGATTCAACATCCTCTAAGGTTACTTTATAACCTAATTCCCTTAGTTCTTTATATCTGCGCCTTAGCCTCTCTTTAAAATCTGCATCAATATAAAATTTTTTCTCAGCATCCGGAAAGACCACCGTTCCAATATCTCGGCCATCTAAAACCGCATCACGCTTTCTTCCTAATTTGCGCTGTAAATCTAACATCACCTGCCTTACCTCTTTTATCCTGGCAATCTCCGAAACAAAGCGGGTGATCTGAGGCTGTCTTATCTGAAGACTCACATCTTGACCATCTAAGCAAACAAGCAGATTTCCTTCTGGATCATTTTTTAAATCAATCTGGGTATTTCTTGCCAGCTGAATAATCTTTTCTTTATCGTTTATATCAATATTATTCTTAAGTACCTTCAAGGTTAACGCTCGATACATTGCTCCGGTGTCAATATAAAGAAAACCCAATCTTTTCGCCAAGATTTTAGCCACCGTACTTTTACCTGCTCCACTTGGTCCGTCAATGGCAATAATCATTTTAATTGTTCCCTTTTCCTTTTTGCCTGGTTTATAAATTTATTGAGAAATTCTTTATCCCGGGTTTTTATTGCTGATTTTATCTTAGAAAGATTTTGCTGGAATAAATCTATTGCCTTAAGGATACATCTGCGATTACTTAAAAAGATATCCTGCCAAATCTCCCTGTCTGAGCTGGCAATGCGTGTGGTATCCTTAAAACCTGAGGCAGCAAAATCTAAAAATCTTTTAGGTGTGGTATTTATAAGACTGAAGGCGAGGATATGCGGCAGGTGGCTGATAAAGGATAACACCTTATCATGAAATTGTGGACTGAGCAAAACTACCTTCACTCCTAACATTTGCCAGAATCTTTTGATCTTTGTTAGAGCTTTAAAAGAAGTGTTTTTGGTAGGGGTTAAAATGCAAAGGGAACCTTTAAATATATCTTTATCCGCAAACCTAATCCCTCTTTTCTCCGAACCTGCTAAAGGATGACTTCCTATATAATTGGGAAAGAGTTTATCCAAATAACTAACCACTTTTTCTTTTGTGCTTCCCACATCGGTAACCAAACAATCCTTAGAGATAATCTTAGAGATTTTTTTTGCTAAATCGATGATGGTCTCTACCGGCGTAGCTAAGATCACAAGATCCACATCCTTAAGCACGCTAAGCTCTCGGAAGCCCCGATCAATGGCTTTTTTTTCTTTGGCTAATCTAAGGGTTTTTCTTTTCCTGCTTATTCCTAAGACCTCTGCGGATAATCCCTTATCCTTTATGGCTAATCCTAAAGAACCACCCATTAGCCCTACCCCAACAATCGCGATCTTATTAAATATCTTCATAAAAACCTAAATCTCTCTTCCAATGGCTTTAACCAATGTCTTTATCTCCTGCATTAACGCAAGAAAATTAGAAGGAAGAAGTGACTGCGCTCCATCTGAGAGGGCTTCCTCAGGATGACTGTGCACCTCAATGATTAACCCATCTGCACCGGCAGCAATCGCTGCCTTAGAAAGAGGAGCCACTAATCCCCATTTTCCCGCCGCATGGCTGGGATCAACGATTATAGGCAGATGGGACAACTGCTTAACTATAGGAATCGCACTTACATCTAAGGTATTACGCGTATAATCCTCAAATGTCCTTATTCCTCGCTCACATAGAATAACATTAAAGTTCCCCCCTGATAAAATATATTCCGCAGACATCAACAGTTCCTTAATTGTAGAGGACATGCCCCGTTTTAATAAAACAGGCTTCTTAGTAATCCCCACCTCTCTTAAGAGATTAAAATTTTGCATATTGCGCGCTCCAATCTGAAGGATATCTACATATTTAGCCACCAGCTCTACATCCCGCGGATCCATTACCTCACTGGCGGTAATCATTCCTAACTCATCCCCTACCTGTTTAAGATACCTCAGCCCCTGTTCTCCTAAACCCTGAAAGCTATAGGGAGAGGTGCGGGGTTTAAATGCCCCACCCCTTAGACCTACCGCCCCTGCCTCTTTTACCTCTTTAGCAATCTCATAGAGGGTATCTAAATCCTCAACTGCACAAGGCCCGGCAATCACTACTATCTTTTTATCACCCAGTTTTATGCCCCTGCCCAAATCAATTACAGAATCCTCAGGCTTAAATTCTCTTGAGACCAATTTATAGGGAGCAAGCACCGGCATTACCTTCTCTACGCCCGGAAATACCTCCAGAGGTGTAACCCTTAAGACATCCTCCGGTCCAATCACCCCAATAATTGTGCGCTCCACGCCCTTAGAAAGATGGGGTTTAAGACCTAATTTTTTTACCTTCTCAATAATATGGTTTATCTGTTCCTGGGTGGCATCCGGTCTTAAAACAATAATCATCTAAGCTCCTTTCTTTTATGCAAAATCTTCTTTAGGACATCGATAAAGATCTTATTTTCCTTACTTGTTCCAATAGTTACACGAATAAAGTTCTTTAGACCATACTGCTGCATATCCCTTATAATTACCCCATAACTAAGCATCTTTTTAAAAAACTCTACCCCATCCCTTTTTATATCTATAAGAATAAAATTGGCTACCGAAGGAATATAATTTATGCCTAATTTATTTAACTCTTTATAAAGATATCTTTTGCCTTCTAAGATTTCTCTTCTTGTCTTAGCCAAAAATCCATCATCCTCCAGGGCTGACTCACCAGCAATCTGAGCTAAAATATTCACATTAAATGGCTGACGGACCCTTTCCATGTACGAAGCAAAGATCTCTTTGGTTAAAGCATAACCCAATCTTAAACCTGCCAGTCCATAAGCCTTAGAGAATGTCTTTAAAACAATGACATTTCTTTTAGGTACATAACTCATTCCGCTTAAAAAATCATCTGCATCTATAAATGTATCATATGCCTCATCAAAAACCACTATTACCTTATCCGGTAAGTCTTGCATAAAATCCTCAATCTCATATTTATTCACATAAGTACCGGTAGGATTATTAGGGTTGGAAATAAAGATTAATTTTGTCTTTTGATTAATCCTTTTCTTTATTGCCTTCAGGTCATACTTAAAATCTCTTAAAGGAACGGTAATTATCTTTTTTTTGTTTATCTGGGCAATAATCTCATATTCCAAAAAGGTAATCTTTGCAGTAATTATGTTTTCATCGTCTTCCACAAATGTTTTTATAATTATATCAATCAATTCATCAGAACCATTACCCAAAATAATATTTGCAGGTTGAAGATGATAATAACCTGCTAATCTCTTCTTTAAATAGAAGCTGTGGCTATCGGGATAGCGGTTAATCTGGGTAAGATTTTTCTCGATCGCTTTGATCGCCTTTAAAGAAGGACCAAAGGGATTCTCATTGGAAGCCAGCTTAATTACCTTTTTTAGACCGAGTTCTCTTTTTGTCTCTTCAATTGGCTTTCCTGCCTTATAAGGAGTAATCCTTAAGATATGTTTTCTGACCAAAGACATTCTATTCTCCTACCGGATAAGAACCCAGGATCTTTAAAAAAGTACATTTATTTTCTAATTCCTTTAACGCCTTCTTTACATTACTATCATTCTGATGGCCTTCTAAATCTACAAAGAAATAATAATCCCAGGCTTTTTTCTTTGAGGGGCGGGATTCGATTTTAGTCAGATTTATCCCATATTTCTTAAAAGGGCCCAACATATCATGTAAAGCGCCCACCCTATCTTTAATCGAAAACATAATCGAGGTTTTATCTTCTCCTGTAGGGGGTACATCCCTTTTGCCAATCACTAAAAAGCGAGTAATGTTATGGGGAGAATCTTCAATATGAGAAGCAATAACCTTTAATCTATAAACCTTAGCAGCTAACAAAGAAGCGATAGCTGCACTGTTTTTCTCCTTGGCAGCAATCTGAGCAGCCTTTGTGGTAGTGGAAACCTCGATCTTCTCCGCCCCGGGAAGATTCTCCTCTAACCAGATTCGGCATTGACCGAATACCTGAGGATTAGAATAGACCTTCTTTATTCTATTCTTAGGATAATTTGCCAGAAGATTATGGGAGACATCTAAGATTATCTGAGCGCAGATCTTTAAATCTGAATCCACAAACATATCTAAGGTATGGCTTACCGCTCCCTCGATCGAGTTTTCTATGGGAACGACTCCGTAATCTGCACCGCCCCGCTCTACCTCAAAGAAGACATCCGAGATACTTGCGCAAGGACTGTACTCGACCTGCGAACCGAATCTTTTTAAAGCAGCCAGATGGGTAAAGGTTGCCACCGGTCCTAGATAAGCCACCCTTAAGGGTTGACCTAAAGACAAACTACTCGACATAATCTCACGGTATATTGCCTCCAGCGCCTTATTAGTTAAAGGTCCGGGATTTAACTTTACAATCCTTCTTAACACCTGCCTTTCCCGGTCAGGTGAATAAATACTTTCTTTTTGCTTAAGTTTTAATCTTAAGATTTCTAAGCTAATCTCTGCGCGCTGGTTAAGCAGGCTCACAATCTTTGCATCTAATTTATCAATTTTCTGGCGTAGTCTTTTCAGTTCCATCTTTCCTGTCTCCTTCTAAATTTAATTCCTGATTAAGCTGGGGAATCTTGGGTAAATCATCAAGGGACCTTAAACCAAAATATTCCAGGAATTGACGGGTGGTGCTAAATACATAAGGTCTTCCCGGGGCTTTTTTCCTTCCTGAAATCCTGATAAGTCCTTTCTCTAAAAGATGCTTTATTACCCCATCTACATTAACATTCCTTAACAGCTGAATCTCTTGTTTAGTTAATGGCTGTTTATAGGCAATAATTGCTAATGTCTCCAAAGCAGGTTGGGAAAGCCTTTCGATCCTGCGCCTCTTAAATAATCTTTTTAAAAAGGGTGCAAAGTCCACCGCGGTAACCATCTGATAACCACCCGCCACCTCAATAATCCGTATCCCCCGCTGATTAATCTCATATTCATTCCTTAATTCCTCTATCGCAGTACGAATCCCTGCTGTATCCTGGCTATCTAAGGCTTCTTTTATCTGCTGGATATTTAACGGCTTATCACTGGCAAAAAGCAATGCCTCTATGGCTGACTTTACATTATTATTAGACATTGTCAGGTCTTCTTCAATTTATAAACCTCATTTAATAGCTCTTCAGTAGTCTGAATCTCAGGATTTCTTTCTAAGGCCTTTTTTATCATCTCCTTCGCCTCTGGCTTCTTATATTCTAACTGTAGTAAGACTGCTAAGGCCTCCTCTTGGATATCTTGTGTTTTTAATAATCTTGGCTTAAATTTCTCATCCTGGATAAGGCAAAACTTACCCACCTTATTCTGCAGCTTTGCCACAATCTCTTTAGCGCGCTGTTGACCTATACCGGGAAGAGACCTCAAAAAATCTATATCTGCTTCATCGATCGCTTTAGCAATTAAGGATATCGGTTTATTTAATGCCTTAAGCGCAGCACGCGGACCAATCCCTGAGACAGTAATAAAAATCTCAAAGAATTCCTTCTCTATCTCATTTAAAAAACCGATTAGCATAGGAATATTCCTGGAAGGTTCCACTTGAAGATAATGATAGGTAACCAAATTAATCTTTCCATCTGAGGTTAAATTCTCATCTATCCGCTCCATCACTGTCTCGGGAACCAAAACTTCATAGGAGATTCCTCCCACATCTATAGTAAGACAATTCTGGTCTCTCTGTAAAATCCTTCCTGAGATACGGGCAATCATATCCTTACCTTTACGATGTAACTATGCGCAATCGCCAAAGCCAAGGCATCCGTAACATCAGTATATCTTGGTAAGCTTTTTAGATTCAATATATCTGCCACCATCCTCTGAATCTGGTATTTAGAAGCAAGCCCCCTACCCAAAAGCGCCTTCTTAATCCGGGTAGAGGCGTATTCTACTAAAGGGGTATTTGTCTTAGCCGAAGCCAGACAGATTACACCGCGCGCCTGTCCTAAGATATATGCGGTTACTGGATGGCGATAATGCGCATAAAGTTTTTCTAAGACTAATATATCGGGCTTGGTCTCTAAGATTAAATCGGTAATCTGCTTATATATATTTTGTAAGCGTTGAGGTAAGGTATCTTTTTTTGAGGTCTTAATAATTCCTGCCTCAATTAATCTTAATTTATTATTTTTTGTTTCAATAACCCCGTAACCAGTAATTTCTAAAGCAGGGTCAACTCCTAAAATCCTCATAAAAGATTAAGAAGAGGTGGCTGCTACTTGTTCAATAATCTCATCGGGTATATCAAAATTAGCATATACCTGCTGAACATCATCATGGTTTTCTAAGGCATCGATTAGGGATAATAACTGCTTGGCCTCCTCTCCCAGTAATTTAATGGTGGAGGTAGGAACCATGGTAATCTCTGCATCCACCCATTTTATATTTTTTTCTTGTAAGGCTTGCTTTACTTTCTCAAAATCTTGCACAGAAGTAAAAATCTCATAGTTCTTTTCGTCCGATTTAAAATCCTCTGCTCCGCTTTCTAAGGCAATACTCATTACTTCATCCTCTCTTGCCTGATTCTTATCAATTAAAATATAGCCTTTTTTGGTAAACATCCAGCTTACCGAACCCGCCCCTGCCATGTTTGCACCCTTTTTAGACATAATATTGCGCAGTTCAGCGGTGGTGCGATTTTTATTATCCGTAAGCGCCTCAATCAAGAGCGCCACTCCCCCTGGACCGTAAGCCTCATAAATTACTGTCTCGTATACTACCCCAGGCAATTCTCCAGTTCCGCGCTTTATCGCCATCCTGATATTATCTTGAGGCATATTCACCTCTTTGGCTCTTGCAATCGCGGTTCTTAAACGCGGGTTGGTATCCGGATTTCCTCCGCCTTCGCGCGCTGCCACCGTTATCTCTTTTATAATCTTAGTATAAATTGCTCCTTTTTTTGCATCCGCCGCTGCCTTCTTTGCTTTATTAGTCTTCCATTTTGAATGCCCGGACATACCTTTACCTCCTTAATAACTTATAAGCGCACAGGCAGGATAAGCCGAGTTCTGTTTTCTAGGTGAACTTAACACCTGTAGCGGTCATTTCTCTCGATTCCGACGTTACCGCCGGAACTCCAGCAGCTTACCCGAGGCTCATCACGCACCGGACCAGTGCCTCGCCTCCTATTCTGCCTTGCTCCGCGTAGAGATTGCCGCGTTTCACCTCCCCGACGATTCCGTCGAGGAGCTCGTCTCTGTGGCTCTCTCACCAAGATTATTTGGTGAGTCTGTATTTCTACAGAATCCGTCCTGGCTTAAAATACCAGGAGGTGGGGATTACCCACTACGCTGTCCTCTGGAGCTCGGACTTTCCTCCCGTCAGAAACCTCCTGACGGGCGACCACATCCTGCCTGTGTTTAATTTTTTAAAGAGCTTTTTTTAAAGCTTCCTTTATCGCTTTATTAGCCAATTTATCCGCGCCTTTGTTATCCTGGCGCTGAATATTATTAACCCTTACCTCTTTAAATCCTGAAAGAAGATGCTGAATCTGATGATAAAGACCCAGAAGATTAAGATTCCTTATTCGATATTCCTTATTTAACTGCCGAGATAAAAGCTGACTATCTGTATTTATCACTATTGAATCTGCCCGCATCATAAGCGCTTCCTGTAAAGCATAAATCAATGCAGTGTATTCTGCAATATTATTGGTAGCATTTCCAATAAAACCGGAGATATTTTTTATAGTTTGTCCATCCTTACAGATTACCACACCGATCCCGCTTGGACCGGGATTGCCTTTAGATGCGCCATCGATATAAATCTCTAACTTCTTTGTCATTCCTCAAGATAAAGGATGCGATTACAAACCTCACAGGTAACAATGCGGTCATACATCTTAATCAGGTTGATTACCTGGGCAGGGACAAACATATTGCATCCCGAACAGGCGTTATTCCTTACCGAAACTATCGCTAACCCATCGCGATTCAGAAGAATTCTTTCATACTGAGAAAGTATCTTCGGATTAACCTGGGGCAAAATCTGCTTTCTCTGGACCTCTAACTGCGCTAAACGCTCCTCAATCTCCTTTATTCTGTCTTCGATCTCTTTCTTTTTGGCTAAAAAAACCTTCTCCTCTTCTTTTATCTTCTCCTTTTCTAATTCCAGCTCCTTTTTGGCTTTATCAGTCTTTTCTAAAATCTCCAAGATCTTATCCTCAATCACCGAGGCATCCGCCTTGGTGTCTTCTATCTGCTTAAGCATTGCCTGATATTCTTTATTAGTCTTTAATTGATAAAGCTGAACCTGAAGTTTTTTAATACTTTCTTCTTTGGAAGCCAATTCTATCTCTTTATCTTTCCTCTGCTTCTGTAAATCTAAGAGATTCCTCTCTAAAATCCCTAACTGTTTTTTTCTCTCCTCAAAAGCACTCTCAAGGGCTTTAATCTCATCGGGCTTCAAGGCCTTTTCTTCCTTTAAGGCATAGATCCGGGTATCTATCGCCTGAAGTTGCACCAGGTTCACCAGTTGTGTCTTAAGCTCAATCTCTGGCACTTTTCTTTATAAATGGGCATTAGAGGATTCGAACCTCTGACCTCGTGCATGTGAGGCACGCGCTCTAACCCACTGAGCTAAATGCCCGTTTTTATTAATCTCCTTTAGTGGATTATCCTTTATTACCCTACTATTTGGGCCCTGAGGGATTCGAACCCCCGACCAAGTGATTATGAGTCACCTGCTCTGCCACTGAGCTAAGGGCCCAAAATTATTTAGAACTTAGAATATATAATATACTATTTTAATAGATTTTTGGCAAGAAAAAAGTTAGACGTGTTGGACTGATATAGGTACATCGTATCCAGTTTTGACTTCTTCTTTATAACATGTTTCAAGCAGTGTTTCAAGCCTTATTGGTGGTAGATTAAGCACGCCTTCATCTACTTCTGGGAATCTCTCTCTTA
>JAMWCL010000037.1 GCA_023819035.1 Candidatus Omnitrophota bacterium | reverse complement strand
ATCAGATTAAAGATGAAATTATAAAAAGATTTATTAATATTGCTAGCCCTTTAGGTATAAGAAACAAGATTATCCTCCAAAATTTAGAGATCATTGAGGAATTAAGATTAATCGAGGCAATTGATTACATAGTTTCTCTTAGTAAAAGAAGATTTTTTTGGAATAGGAATGTGAGGAATAAAGCAAAAGAGATCTTAAGGAATTGGAATGTTAAGTAATATTGAGAATGTTTTTAAAGATTTGATAGCTTCTTTGCAGGCAGCAAGGCTTTATGGAATAGAACATCGTTTATTTAAGGGTTCTGTAGGTAAGACATATTTAACAATTAAAGAGGCCTTAAGTTATAAAGAGGAATTGGTATTCGGAATTGTTGGAGAGGAGCTTGCTTATGAAAAGGAGATATTCTTTGATCTTAGCAAAACCATTCGTCCTGGTATAATTTATTTAAAGAAGAGGGGTATAGAGAAGATTATCTTTAAATCAGGACTACAGAGGGATGAAGTAGAGAAATTCATTCAATTTTTGGTTACGCCAAAGGAAGATATAAAGACTAACCCAGAGGATTATTTATTGCTTATGGGGGTAAAGAATATCTTAATTGGAAGGTTAAAAGCATCTGAGACAAGGACGGATAGTCAGATAAAAAGATCAATGAATTTTTTAAGTTTATATGAGAGTTCTATAGATAAAGTCTCTCAAACATTATCTGCAGTATTAAATAATGAATCTATAGATAGCCTGATTTTACATTTTACTATGGGTAGTATTATGGAGAATTTAATCGATCACTACCAAGGGATTTTGACCTTAGCTACCCTTAAAAGATACGATATCGGTACTTTTGAACATACCCTAAATGTAGCTATATTAGCAATGTATTTTTCTTCTAAATTAGGATTTACTAAAAAAGATGTCTTAGATATTGGTATATCTGCTTTATTCCATGATATTGGTAAAATTTATATTTCCCGTCGGATTCTTAGAAAAACTGAGAGATTAAGTGAAGAGGAGTTTGCTCAGATAACCAGCCATACATTTCTTGGTGCAGAATTGCTCCTTAAGTACATAGATACCTTAGGATTTTTGCCAGTAGTAGTTGCCTTTGAACACCATCTAAAATATAATCTAAAAGGCTATCCAAATTTATCCTTTCCCAGAAAGCCACATCTTGCCTCGCAGATTGTCTCTATATGTGATGTCTATGAGGCGCTTTTGGAAAGAAGAGGCTATAAGGTAGATTATACACCAGATTTTGTTTATAATCTGATGATAAAAGAAAAATCAGAGTCATTTGATCCTATACTTTTGGAGAGATTCTTTAAATTTATAGGGGTCTGGCCGATCGGTTCGCTTGTATATTTAAGTGATAATAGAGTAGCAGTGGTTTACGATGAAAATGAAGACGATATATTTTCTCCTATAGTAGAGGTTATCGAGCCTATAGAAAAGAGAGAGATTCTGGATCTGAAGGCAACGAAAGGACATCTCAGGATCCAGCGGGTTTTAAATCCTTGGACAGAAGGGGAAAAATACCTTGATGTAATTAGAGGCCATTTTTAAAAAATAATTATAGATAAATGATAAAAAAGCCTGGTTTTGATAATGAGAAATATCTAACAAACAGACCCAAGCCATATTTTAGAGAGGTTCATCTGCCCTATATTTCCGCCCTTGTAGATGAGGTATGATTAAGAAGGGAGGGGGTAAATCTAACTACCGATGGTAGATTCTCTTCACATAACCTATTTGTAATCTAGATACAAAAGTGAAAATAAGATTTTTGATCTTTCTGGGTGCTTTAATAGTATTTTTTCTCCTTGGTAAATACCTCCATCTTGATTCTAATAATCTACAAGCCTCATTATTAAAAATACCTATTTTTTATAGTGGGCTGTTATTTATACTACTTTATGTAGTAATTACCTTTTTTGTTTGGCTTTCTAAAGATATATTCTATATTTTAGGGGTAGCAGTATTTGGCCCTTACATTAGTGCAGGGCTAATTTATCTGGCTGAGGTTATTAATGCCTTTATTCTATTTTGGTTGGCACGTTATTTAGGCAGGGGTTATGTTGAAGGATCACTGGGTAAAAGGTATAAAAACCTTGATGAAAGGTTAGGAAATATTGGTTTTATCTGGTTATTTATCTTTAGAGCCACACCCATAATTCCTTATAGATTTTTGGACTTAGCTTCAGGTCTTACCCGGATTAGTTTTTTAAAGTATATTTTAGCGGTTATCTCTGGTTCGCCCTTAAAGGTCTTCTGGGTGCAGTATATCATTGGTGCAGTGGGCAAAGATGTCTTTGACCCTCATAAGATGGCAGAATATTTTTTAAAAAGCAAGATTTTGTTTATCCTTAGTCTCATCTATATTATTTTGGTTATAGTAGTTACCTTTAAGATAAAAAGGATTAAATCTTAAAATCTCTACTTTTAAGGAAGGAGGAGACAAAGATGGTAGGTGGTAAATCCAGACCAAAAAAGGACAGGACGCTGAAGGTTTCAGCGGGGCAAGAAGTTGGGGTTGGGCAGATTCTTGTAAGAAACCTAGGTAATTATAAAGCAGGTTTAAATGTTAAAGGTCAGTCTACCCTTTATGCCCTCGCCTCTGGCAAGGTTTATTTTACTAAGAAAAAGGCCTCTTCGGGCAAGGTTCACACATTTGTAAATATCCTTCCTATAGCTAAGAATGCAAAATAAATGAAGGATGAACTCTTAACCAAGGCAAAGCACTACTCTTTAATTAAATATAGTCTAATAATCTTTAATGAAATCTATGTTTTGGTTTTACTTTTTATATTTTTGGTTTCAGGCTTATCTAAAAGATTATCTTCTCAGATAACTGAATTTACTCAAGGAGGTATTTTTGCTGTTGCCTTATATCTTTTTATTACTTATGTTTTATATTACCTTTTAGATCTACCTTTTAATCTTTACCGCTCTTATTTATTAGAACATAGATTTTCTTTATCTAATCAAAAAATAAAGGATTGGATGATTGAGCAACTTAAGGCATTCTTGATATTTTATATTATTAGTCTTATATTTATTAGTGCCTTTTACTTTATATTAAATCATTATCGTGGTTACTGGTGGTTAGTAGTTTCTTTATGCTGGATATTTTTTAGTTTAGTTCTGACAAAACTTACCCCGCTTGTAATCATTCCTTTATTCTTTAAATATCAGAAACTCAAGGATCAGACCCTTAGAGAACGCATTATGCGTTTAGCTGAGAAATTAAAGATTAAAATGCTTGACTGTTATGAGATAGATTTTAGTAAAAAGACCTTAAAGGCAAATGCTTGTTTTGTGGGGATAGGGAGGACTAAGCGTGTAATTTTAGCGGATACCCTAAAAGATAGATACAGCTATGATGAGATTGAGGTGGTCTTGGCCCATGAGTTTGCCCATTACAAATTAAGGCATCTGATTAAGTTATTGTTGGTAGGGTCTTTGACAATAATAATATCTTTTTACATTATATCTATCAGCAGTAAATATCTCTTAAAGGCTGTTGGTTTAAATTCCTTAAGTGACTTGGCTGCCTTACCCCTTATTTTAATCTACCTTATTATCTTTGAGGTTATCACCCAGCCATTACAGAATTATATTAGTCGTCACTTAGAAAGGAAGGCAGATATCCTGGCTATTAAGATCACCGGTTTAAAAGAAGCATTTATCTCGATGATGGAAAAATTATCTGTCCAAAATCTTGCAGATAGAAAACCACATCCCCTGATAAAATTTTTCTTCTTTGATCATCCACCAATTGAGGAACGCATAAAGCTAGCTAAAGATCTTTAGGTTTTTCTTTTAGGAAATCTAAGATAATCCTTGCTGCCCTTTGGGCTGCTTTCGGACTGCCAAGCAAGGATTTAACCCTGGCCAGTTCCGAGATCATTAAAGAAGGGTCTTTTAAGATGGAGATAACCTCTTCTGCGATTTTTTTTGGTCTTGCCTGAAACTGGATAAATTCCGGGATAATCTTTCTGCCCGCAATTATATTTACCATACCGATAAAAGGAACCCTTATCTGGGGTCGATACAGAAGGTAATTAAGGAGACTCATCTTATAGATTATCACAAAGGGTTTCTGCATAATTGCGGTCTCTAAGGTTGTAGTTCCGGAGGCAACAAGACAGAAGTCCGCCACATTTAAACAGTCGTAGGTTTTTGCCTCAATGATTCTTAAATCTAGCTTAGAGACAAAATCTTTGATTATGGTCTGGTATACCTCTAAGCTTATCTGTTCAGATTTAGCAATTATAAATTGAATATCCTTTAGTCTTTCAGTCAGGATTAAACAGGTTTTAAGCATTAAAGGTAGAATTATTCTTATTTCCTGAATGCGTGAACCAGGCAGAAGGGCAAAGGTGATTTTGGAATCACTTAAGTTATATTGCTTTAAAAAATCCTCCTTTTTCATTGTTGGCTTTACTATATCTATCAAGGGATGCCCAATAAAATCCACCTCTATTGCAAATTTCCGGTAGAATTCCTTTTCGAATTTAAAAAAGACAAGCATCTTAGAGATATATCTTTTAATCGTCTTTATCCTGCCTGACCGCGAAGCCCAGAGCTGAGGGCTGATGTAATAGATTACAGGGATTTTTTTGTTAATCTTTTTAGCCAATCTTAGATTAAACCCTGAGTAATCTACCAGGATTATCGCATCGATGCCTTCCTCTATCTTTTTTAAGATAAACCTCCTTAAAGATAAAAACTTAGGGAGTTTCTTGATTACATCGAAGAATCCCAATACAGTTAATTCCTTTATATCTTGATAGATCTCAGCCCCTGCTTTCTCTAAAAACCTACCTCCTACCCCGGAGATCTTTATCTGAGGAGCAAGATTCTTAATCTCCTTAACAAGATTTCCTGCATGCAGATCTCCGGACGGCTCTCCACAGATAATTATAATATGCTTTTCTTCCATATCCTTTTCTGGATTTCTAAAGCTACCCTTAATGCCTCTTTAGCTAATTCTCCCGAAATTAAGGGTTTTCTGTTTTCTTTTACGCATTTAATAAAGGATTTCAGTTCCTTTTTTAAAGGCTCTTCTTTTTCGATAGGGAGGTCCTCTTTTGTAATTTTATTATCCTTCTTTTTATACACACTTGCTTGGGCATTACGGTAATCTAATGAGATATAGGCGTCTTTCTGAAAGATCCTTATCTTACGTATCGGTTCTTCGGAGATCCTGCTTGCGGTAAGATTAGCAATACAGCCATTTTTAAAAGTAATTCGGGCATTGGCAATATCCTCAAATTTGGTTAGGACGCTTACCCCTAATGCTTCGACACTTTTGATAGGAGAGTTCACCAGACCCAAGACAATATCAATATCATGGATCATTAAATCTAAGACTACCCCCACATCTAAAGAGCGGCCTGTAAAAGGGCTTAAACGATGGCATTCGATAAACCTTGGCTGGTGGATAATCTTCTGGACAGCCAGAAAGGCAGAGTTAAATCTTTCAATATGGCCTACCTGTAGTATTAAATTATTCTTTTTAGCAAGCTCAATTAAAGAATCCGCATCCTTAAGGTTATTGGTAAAGGGCTTTTCTACAAGAACAGAGATTTTATTCTTAAGAAAATCCTTAGCGATCTGATAATGCAGTTGGGTGGGAACCGCAATACTTACTGCCTCTACCTTACCAAAAAGCTCATGATAATCCTTATAGCCTTCAACCCCTAATTCTTTAGCGACCTGCTTAAGACGTTTTTCATCTACATCGCAGATTCCTACCAGAAAGCAGTTGTTTATCTCTTTATATATCCTGGCGTGGATGCTGCCGAGATGTCCTACCCCCACTACCCCTATCTTTATCTTATCCATATTATCAATAATAACAAATCACCCTCTGCCTTGCAACTAATATTTTAGATTATAAATTATTACAAAATTCATGGCTTTGCTAAGGATTTATTAGATTTTTTTTATATGTCTTTTTCTTATTTAAGTTCTGCTCGACAAAATTAGATTAATATGATATACTAATTTTTCAAGTAAAGAAAGATATGCGTGATTATCTTAAATTAGTTAGATTTGCCAAGCCTTATCTTGGGCTATTTTTTCTGGCTGTAGTTGCGATGATGTTTTCTGCTTTGTTCGATGGGCTCTCCTTAAGCATGATTGTGCCTTTGGCAGATAAGGTCCTCTCGAATAAAAGGATTATTATTCTTGCTAAGGTTCCTGATTTTTTGAATCGTTTTTTAGAGTTTTTAAATAACATTCCGCCCCTTACGCTTCTAAATTATATGGGCTTAGGGATTATCTTACTTTTTTTACTTAAAGGATTATTTGGGTTCTTACAGAGCTATTTAATGTCTGACATTGGACAAAGGGTGGTAAGGGATATAAGGTTGAAACTCTATACAAAATTACAGTCACTTTCTTTAGATTACTTTATAAAAAGAAGGGGTGGCGAGCTTATCTCAAGGATTACTAATGACGTAGGATTTATCCAGAACGCTATCTCTTATGGCACCACGGACTTAATCTATCAGGGCCTACAGATAATCCTGTTTACCTTCTTGATATTTTTTATTCACCCCCGGCTTGCCCTTATTTCTTTAATTCTCTTACCTTTAATAAGTTTTCCGATTGTTAAGGTAGGGAGGATTCTCAGGAAGCTCTCACGTAGGGCACAGGAGAGGATGGCAGACATAAACTCTCTTATCTATGAGACCATTCTGGGTATCCGGATTGTAAAGGCCTTTAATATGGAGGATTATGAGATAAATAAATTTACTCAGGCAAATTACGATTCCTATAAGATTGCCATGAAATCAATTAAACGCACACTCCTTTTAAGTCCGCTTACCGAGTTTCTCGGTGCTTTGGCGGGAGTATTTGTCTTCTTATGGGGTGGCAGGGAGGTGATAGCAGGAAAGTTCTCTTTTGGTGTATTTGGATTATTTTTGGGTTCATTGCTTTCCTTAATCAGGCCATTTAAGAAATTAAGCGCGGTGCATTCCCTTAATCAACAAGCAGTGGCTGCCAGTATAAGGATTTACGAGGTCCTAGATACCCCTTCCACTGTAAAAGAGGCACCTTTAGCAATAGAATTGAAGGAATTTAAGGAGAGTATTGTTTTTGAAGATATCTGGTTTGGTTATAATGGCCAGGAGGTTTTAAAAGGAATAAGCCTTAAGGTAAAGAAAGGTTCTATAATTGCCATTGTTGGCCCCAGTGGTGTGGGAAAGACTACCTTGGTAGATTTGATTCCGCGTTTCTATGACCCACAAAAAGGAAGAATTCTTATTGACGGCCAGGATATAAAACAGATAAGCCTTAAATCCCTAAGAAGACATATCGGGGTAGTTACTCAGGAGACCGTGCTTTTTAATGATACTATAAAAGCAAACATTGCCTATGGCAGACCGGATGCTTCTGAGAAGGAGATAGAAGAGGTAGCAAAGCAGGCATATGCAGATGAGTTTATTAAAAAACTACCCTTAGGATATAATACCATTATTGGAGATAGAGGTTTACAGCTTTCTGGGGGGGAGCGCCAGAGGATTGCGATTGCCCGTGCTTTACTTAAAAATCCATCTATCTTAATCCTCGATGAGGCAACCTCTCAATTAGATTCGGAGTCTGAACGTATTGTTCAGTATGCTATTGATAAGATTATTCATGGCCGTACCGTCTTTATTATCGCCCATAGGTTATCCACAGTAAAAAATGCACATCGGATAATTGTTTTAGATAAAGGCAGGATCATCGAAGAGGGAACGCATAGCGAGTTGATCAGCAAGGAGGGCCTTTATAGGCGATTATACCAGATGCAGGAGCTAAGTTTGTCTTAAAGATAAAATAGTTGCATCCTATAAAAATTATGTTATACTGATAAAATTATCTTAAGGAAAGGAGGAAGAAAAAGCGGTGTCATCAGAATTAATCAAAAAACTGCTTGAAGCAGGGGTACATTTTGGGCATAAGACCTCCCGCTGGAATCCTAAGATGAGAAGGTATATCTTTGGAGCAAGAAGCGGGATCTATATTATTGATTTAGAGAAAACTGAGGAGTGCTTAAATAAAGCAAGGGATTTTTTATTGGAGATAACCTCTAAAGGAGAATATGTGCTTTTTGTTGGCACAAAGAAGCAAGCCCAGGAAATTATCAAACAAGAAGCAATCCGTGCAGGTATGTATTATGTAACCGAGCGTTGGCCAGGAGGATTGCTTACTAACTTCCCTACGATTAAAAAAAGAATTGCCCGTTTAAAAGAGATTGAAAGGATGAAACAGGATGGGACATTTGAGAAACTAACTAAGAAAGAGGTGGGGCGTCTAGAAAAGGAATTAGCAAAATTAAATAAAAATTTTGCAGGGATTATTCAGATGGAAAGACTTCCTGCAGCAGTTTATGTGGTGGATACCCGCAAGGAAGAGATCACGGTAAAGGAGGCAAATCGTTTATCTATACCTGTAGTAGGGCTTATCGATACCAATTCTGACCCGGATTTAGTTACCTATCCTATCCCGGGTAATGATGATGCCACACGTTCAATTGGAATAATTACCAGTTTTATTGCTGATACAGTGATTGAAGGAAGAAAAAGATTCCTTTCTTATCTTTCCCAGGAAGGGGTAACCCTAACTCTCAAAGAGGAAGAGGTAGTGACAATTCTTCCTGAGGAAGAGAAAAAGATTAAGGAGATTGAGGAGATTGTGGAGACCGATGAATCTGAAGAAGAAAGACTTACAAGAAAGACACGCGCTCGGCAATTGACTGAAGAAAAGGCAAGATCTAAAAAGAAGGTATAAATTCTAAAAATGGATATACCCTTAGCATCAATTAAGAAATTAAGAGAGATAACCTCGGCAAGTATTCTCCATTGTAAGCAGGCTCTCCAGGAAGCAGAAGGAGATATTGATAAGGCATTGGAAATATTGCGTAAACAAGGATTAGAGATTGCTCGAGAAAAACAAGAGGAATCCACAGGTGAAGGAAGGATTGAGGCTTATGTACATCACAATAATAAAGTTGGTGTGCTTATAGAGGTGAACTGCCAAACCGATTTTGTAGCTAGAAACGCAGAGTTTTCCCAATTGGTTAAGGACTTAGCCATGCAGATAGCAGCTACCGACCCGCTCTATATAAAAAAAGAGGATGTGCCTAAGGAGGTTATAAAAAAGGAAAAAGATAAAGAGAGCTTCTATAAAGAAAGATGTCTTCTGGAGCAGGTTTTTATTAAAGACCCAAGTATAACCATTAAAGATTATCTGGCGAGTTTGATTTCTAAATTTGGTGAGAATATTGTAATTAAAAGATTTGTGCGGTACAAGCTTGGTAGATAAATATGTCTAAGCCAATTTATAAAAGGATAGTTTTAAAATTAAGCGGAGAAGCACTACAGGGAAAAAAAACCCACGGGATTGACCAGTCATTCTTAGTTTCTTTATGTAAGCAGATAAAAGAAATTAAAGATTTAAATGTAGAGATAGCGATAGTCTTAGGCGGGGGTAATATCTTCCGCGGACAAGAGAATACCGCTTCCCAGGGGTTAGATGTGGATAGAACAGTTGCGGATTATATGGGTATGTTAGCTACCGTGATCAATGGTTTGGCAATGCAGGCGGTCTTAGAAAAGATGGGACTTGCCACACGGGTGATGACTGCGATTGAGATGCAAAGGATCGCTGAACCTTATATTCGTAGGAGAGCAATTAGGCATTTAGAAAAAGGTAGGGTGGTTATCTTTGTTGCCGGAACCGGTAATCCCTATTTTACTACTGATACCGCCGCTGCCTTAAGGGCGATGGAGATAAATGCGGATGTGATATTAAAGGCAACCAAGGTGGATGGGGTTTACTCGGCAGATCCTTTAAAGGTTAAGAATGCCAAGAAATTTACTACCCTAAGATATATTGATGTGTTAAAAAAAGGTCTGAAGGTAATGGATGCTACCGCTGTAAGTTTGTGTATGGATAACAAATTACCGATTGTAGTATTTAACTTAAATAAGCAAGGTAATATTAAACGCGTAGTCTTAGGTGAGAAGGTAGGCACAATTGTAAGAGATTAGGAGGTTTAGACTATGACCGCTAAAGATATCCTTCGAACTACAGAAGAAAAAATGAAAAAAACAGTAGAGGCGGTTATGAGGGAGTTTTCGGAGGTAAGAACTGGAAGGGCACATCCCGCATTAGTAGAAGGTTTATATATTGATTACTATGGCAGTCCTACTTTACTTAAGAGTTTAGCTTCTATATCTGTTCCCGATGCTCACTTAATTGTGATTCAACCATGGGATATTACGATTATCCCGGAGATAGAGAAGGCGATTATGAAGTCGAATTTAGGGATAACCCCTTCTAATGATGGAAAGTTAATTCGTTTAACAGTTCCTCCTCTTTCTGAGGAGAGGCGTCAGGAATTGGCAAAGCTAGTAAATAAGATGGCCGAGGAAGGCAAGGTTTCCTTAAGAACGATAAGACGAGAAGGCAAAGAGAGTTTAGAGAAGTTAGAGAGGGACAAAGTTATTTCTGAGGATGATAAATTCCGAGGCATTGAGGAACTGCAGAAAATCATTGATAAATATACTGCTAAGATCGACGAATTACTGAAGATTAAGACCAAAGAGATCCTTGAATATTAAAATAATTTTTGAGCCACTAGCTCATCAGGCAGAGCAACGGCCTTTTAAGCCGTCGGTGCCGCGTTCGAGTCGCGGGTGGCTCATCATTTATAATTGTTATTTATAATTATTCGCGGACGTGGCGGAATTGGCAGACGCGCAAGGCTTAGGACCTTGTGGCAGATAAATGCCTTGGGGGTTCAAATCCCTCCGTCCGCATAAGAAGGAATAAGGCAGATTAATGCGGGAGTAGCTCAGCTGGTAGAGCATCACGTTGCCAACGTGAATGTCGCGGGTTCGATCCCCGTCTCCCGCTTATGAAGTTACAAAAGGAGCAGAGGATGAAGATAATGGATTTTCTTTCTAAGAAGGCAATTGTGGTAGATTTAAAATCTACTAAAAAGGAGGAGGTGATTAAGGAA
The DNA here is from genome assembly GCA_023819035.1 of Candidatus Omnitrophota bacterium. Lineage (GTDB taxonomy): Bacteria > Omnitrophota > Gorgyraeia > Gygaellales > Profunditerraquicolaceae > JAMWCL01. The sequence goes on along the minus strand of JAMWCL010000037.1, from coordinate 2,325 downwards.
TTAGTAGAGGCTTTAATTAATGCTGGCGAGATTGAAAAGCGGTATCGTAATAAACTTCTGGAAGCGCTTATGGCCAGAGAGGCTTTAGGTTCTACTGCTATTGGACAAGGTGTAGCTATCCCCCATGCCAAATCCGATTGTGTCAGTAAATTAGTTGCTGCCTTTGGATTATCTAAAAAGGGGGTAGATTTTGACTCTTTAGACGGAGAACCAGCCTATATCTTTTTCCTCTTAATTGCCCCCCAGGATTCTGCTGGTCCTCACCTTAAGGCTTTAGCCAGGATATCCCGTCTTCTTAAAGATAAATTCTTTAGAGAGAGTCTGCGTGCTTGCGAGGATGAAAAATCAATTTTAAAGATCATCTCTCAGGAAGATGAGAAAAAAGACCTTATATGAGAAATAAGCTTAAAGGAATAATTAAATGGTTATATCCTGGTATAGGGATAAAGCGCTGGATAGGATTAAGCGCTTTAGGTGTGTTCTTTATCGGGATAGCCTCTAATCTTATCCGCGCTGAGGTATTCTGGTTGATCAAGATACTTTATTTAATTGTTATAGTCTGTGGGATTATTATTCTTATCTTAGGGATTAAGCGCTTGTTATATTCTTATCTGAGTGTTCTTTTGCCTCCTTCCCAGGAGGAAGAGGTAGTAGATATCCTCTACCAGAAGAGGCATCTCAGTCATGGGCCTAGGATAGTGGCGATAGGAGGAGGCACAGGGTTATCTATACTCCTTACGGGCATTAAGGAGTATACTGCCAATATTACTGCTGTAGTGACGGTAGCCGATGACGGTGGTTCTTCAGGGAGGTTAAGACAGCAGTTTGATGTTTTACCTCCAGGCGATATACGTAACTGCTTAGTAGCCTTAGCAGATGCTTCTGCATTGATGCGGGAATTGTTCCAGTTTCGGTTTGATAAAGGCTCAGAGTTATCGGGGCATAGCTTTGGCAATCTTTTTATTACTGCCATGACCAGATTAACCGGAGATTTCGAAAAAGCGGTTAAAGAAACAAGTAAGGTTTTGGCACTGAGAGGTCAGGTTATCCCTTCAACTTTAAATAATGTTGTCTTAGTTGCTCAACATATCGATGGCTCAATTACTGAAGGCGAGGATAAGATTCCGCGTGTACGTAAACCAATAAATAGAGTTCAGCTTAAACCCGAACAGACCCGGGCTACCCCTGAGGCAATAAAGGCGATTCAGGCAGCACAGGTTATCGTACTTGGGCCAGGTTCACTTTATACCAGCATCATTCCTAATCTTTTAATAAAAGAGATTACTGAAAGTATTGTTTCCTCTTCAGCAATTAAGATCTATGTGTGTAATATCATGACCCAACCCGGAGAGACCGATGGTTATAAGGCTTCCGATCATTTAAGGGTACTTATTGCCCATAGTGATCCTAAGATTGTGGATTACTGTATTGTTAATATAGGGCAGTTTCCGCAGGAGATACTTCAGCGTTATAAACTCGAAAATGCCTACCCAGTAATTAATGATAGAAAAAATATTGAGGATATGGGTTATCGAGTAATAGAGGATGATATTGTAAATGTTCAGGAGAATGTTGCTCGCCATGACCCGGTAAAGTTAGCTAAGATTATCCTCGGCCTTCTGGAGGAGATTTAGTGATGCCTCTGATTAGAAAGAAGATAATTGTGAAGAATAAAGAAGGACTCCATGCTCGCCCCGCTGCATTATTTGTGCAGGTGGCCAATAAATTTGACTCCCGCGTTACCGTGAGGAAAGATAAGGATGAGGTAAATGGTAAGTCGATTATGGGGATTCTTATGTTGGGTGCCCATCAGGGAAGTCAGATTTATCTTGAAATAGAAGGACCAGATGCTGAGTTAGCGATTATAGAGCTGGAAAAGATTATTTTGGGAGAGGAATAAAAAGATGTTTCAACTTAAAGGTATACCTGCTGCTTCGGGAATTAGTATTGCCCGTGCGTATAAAATAGGTAAAGAAGAATTTATTGTTCCTAAGGAAAAGATTACTCCCCAGCAGATTCCTTTACAGATCCAGCTTTTTGAAGAGGCCTTGATTCAGACACGTCGTCAGATTATAGAGTTGCAGAAAAAAATTGCTCAAGAGATGGGGCAAGAACAGGCAGAGATATTTGATGCGCACCTTTTGGTTTTAGAAGATCGCATGCTTATTGAAGAGGTTATTGCCCGAATTAAGAAGGAACTTTTAAATGTGGCTTTTATTTTTTCTGAGGTATTAAAGAAATACATTGAGGTTTTCTCTAAGATTGAAGATGAGTATCTTAGGGAGCGCATCGCCGATATCAATGATGTAGGTAAAAGGGTCTTAA
>JAMWCL010000036.1 GCA_023819035.1 Candidatus Omnitrophota bacterium | reverse complement strand
ATTGAATTCTTTTGTAGACCATAAGATTAAATCTTCAGCCATGCGGGATAGATGTACAGATAATATGGATAAATCCGCTAAAACCTCCAAGATATAATCCCTATCGCTAACACTATCAATGCTATTGGCGGTTAAATTTTTAAAACCCAATTCTTTTCTTACATAATCTCTATCAATGGGCAGTCCCGTACCCGCAAGGGCGCAAGAGCCTAAAGGCATCTGGTTGAGTCGTTCTTTTGCATCCAGTAGCCGTTCTTTATCTCTTTCCAAACCTTCAACATAAGCAAGCAGATGATGGGCTAATAATACACACTGGGCAATCTGTAGATGCGTATAACCGGGAATAATTATTTTTTGATTGTTTTTAGCAAATCTTAGAATGGTTTTCTGAAGTTTAGCAATCAGACCTACCAAATTATTTATCTCATCTTTTAAATACATCTTTACATCCAAAACTATCTGGTCATTTCTTGAGCGGGCAGTATGCAATTTATGGGCAACCCTCCCAATCTTCTTAAAAAGCGCTTCCTGAATATTGGAATGTATATCTTCTGCCTTAAGATCAAATTTAAATCTACCTTGCTTTAACTCTTTTAAAATAATTTTTAAGCCCTTAACAATGGCTTGGGCATCCTTTAAAGAGATAATTTTTTCCCTACCCAGCATCTTGGCATGGGCGATGCTACCTAAGACATCATATCTTGCCAAGCGCTGATCAAAGGAAATACTTGAGGTAAATCTCTCTGCCAGCGGACTTGGTTTCTTTGCAAATCTAGTTCCCCACAGCTTTTTTGCCATTGTTCTTCTTTTTAGTGAGCCTGCCCATTCCTACCTTTTATAGGGCAAGCCCCAAAGCCTGATAAATCCTTCCGCTAACTTTTGATCAAAGATATCCTGCCTACCATAGGTGGCTAATTCCTTCTTATATAATGAGTATTTAGATCTTCTTCCCACCGCTACACAATTTCCTTTAAATAGCTTCAATCGGATAGAACCAGTAACATACCTTTGGGTAGAATTCACGAAGGCATCGAGTGCTTCTTTTAAGGGTGAATACCAAAGGCCATAATAAACCAACTCCGCATACTTAAGCGAGATTAATTCTTTAAAATGTAAAAACTCCCGGTCAAGGACAAGGCTCTCAAGTTCCTTATGGCCGGTATAAAGGATAGTAGCAGCGGGTGCCTCATAAATCTCCCTTGACTTTATTCCTAACAATCTGTTCTCAATTAAATCGCTTCTACCTACCCCATACAGCCCCCCAATCACATTTAAATGATTAACTAGTGTCTTTAGTTTATAAACCTTTCCATCTAATCTCTTAGGAACCCCCTTCTCAAAATAGATCTCTATATATTTAGGATAGGTTGCTTGTAAGGTGGGGCTTTTGGTAATTAGATAGGCATCCTCCGGAGGTTCAACCTCTAAATCTTCTAAGACCCCTGCCTCAATACTTACTCCCCAGATATTTCTATCGATACTATAAGGTCTTTTCTTGGTTACCTCTATAGGTATATTCCATCTTTTAGCATATTCAATCTCCTCTTCACGCGACTTAAATTCCCATACCCTTACCGGAGCTACGATCTCTAATTTAGGATCCAAAATACTTATGCTGACCTCAAACCTTACCTGATCATTTCCTTTTCCCGTACAGCCATGGGCAACTGCCTGGGCTTTTTCTTTATGGGCCATCTCTACCAGATACTTCGCAATCAAAGGTCTGGCTAAAGCGGTAGCTAAAAGATACCTTCCTTCATAGATGGCATTCGCCTTTAAAGCAGGAACAACAAAATCTTCTAAGAACTCATCTTGTAAATCCTTTATATAAACCTTTACTGCTCCTGCAGCCAGAGCCCGCTGTTGGATCGCGTTAAAATCCTCTCCTTGACCTAAATCTGCTACAAAACAGATCACCTGCCACCCGTTTTCCTTCAGCCATCTGACTGCACAGGAGGTATCTAATCCACCTGAATATGCTAAAATAATCCTTTTCATTTTATTTTTTATTTTCTTAACCCATAATTTGACTTTATCTTATGGACAGCCTAATCCAGGATCAGGCTCTTCATCTGCATCATTAATGGTTAAATACCAACTCCTACCATCTGCTCCATTGCGGGTTGCCCGTGCACAACCACTATTCCAGACTGTATAATTCCAATTTCTATTGGAACCAGAGGGAAGCGCCAGCTTAAGATTAGAATTAATATTGGCTATATTTGATTCACTTCCCGCAGAAGGATAAAAACTACCCCATTCCATCCGATAAGTAATTTCCGCTGAACGAATCAACTTTAGATTCGCTATCGCCTCTTTATCTAAAGCTTTCTCTTTTGCCTTAAGGTAATTGGGTAAAGCTATACTTACCAAAATACCAAGGATTATTACTGTAATTATAATTTCTAGTAATGTAAATCCTCTTATTCCAAACATTATCCCCCCTTTTTTATCGTAGTACTCTATAAGCATTTATCTTAGTAACTTAATTAAAATTGCCTTCTGCACATGAAGTCTATTCTCTGCCTGTTCAAAAACAATGGAATTCTTTGCTTCAATCACTTCCTCAGTAATCTCCTCGTTTCTGTGCGCAGGAAGACAATGCATAATTAAAGCATCTTTCTTAGCTAACCTTACCAGTGAGGAATTTAACTGAAAATTTTTAAATCTCTTTTTTCTTATTTCTTTTTCCTTTTCCTGTCCCATACTTATCCAAACATCGGTGTAGAGAATATCGGCGTTCTTAACCGCCTTCTCGGGAGAATAAAATAATTTAATAGAAGCATTTTTTGAGTGAGCAATCCTTTTTGCCTCTTCTAATACATTCTTATCCGGCTCGTATCCTAAAGGAACAGCAACATGCATATTTAACCCTGTCTTGGCTGAGGCATAAAGCAAAGAATTACATACATTGTTGCCATCTCCTACAAAAGCCAGAAGCAATCCTTTTAGCGTCTTTTTCTTTTCTCTGATTGTATAAATATCGGATAATGCCTGACAAGGATGCAAGAAATCAGAAAGACCATTTATTACTGGGATATCTGCATATTCTGCCATCTCCACTACATTCTTATGTGCAAATGTTCTTAAGACAATCGCATCCACATAACGGGAAAGGGTGCGTGCTACATCTTTTATCGGCTCACGTACACCTAAATTTATCTCCTGCGGTCCTAGATATATCGTATATCCGCCTAATTGATACATACCTACCTCAAAGGAGACGCGGGTTCTATTCGAAGGCTTCTGAAAGACAAGGGCAAGCACCTTTCCTTTTAGTATATTCCTAAATTTTAACTTATCCTTTTTTAATCTATCGGTCAGAATAAATATCTCTTGAATATCCTTTTCCGTTAAATCCTTAATTGAGATAAAGTCCTTTTTCATCTTATCTTTGAGTGTGCTTTGCTAATACAATATCCAAGATTTTAATTGCCTGATTGATCTCTTTTTTTGTTACATTAAGTGCAGGCATAATCCTTAAAACCTTCGTTTGGGTACAATTAATCAAAAGCCCTTCCTTTATGCAATCCTGAACTATCCGCTCTGCTTCTATATTTAACTCTATCCCCACCATCAGTCCCATACCCCTTACCTCTTTAATTATTGAATATTTATCTTTTAAGGTATTAAGCTTTAAAAATAGGTATTTACCCATCTCCATAGCGTTCCTAAGTAATCCTTCCTTTTGGATTGCCTTTAAAACCGCTAAGGCAGCGCTACATATTACCGGGCCTCCTCCAAATGTAGAGGCATGCGTACCCGGGCCTAATGTATCCGCAAACTCCTTTCTTACTACCATACAGCCAATAGGTAGGCCTCCACCTAATGATTTAGCTAAGGTCATTATATCGGGGGTTATTCCATAGTGTTGATAGCAAAAGAGCTTTCCTGTCCTACCTATCCCTGTCTGAACCTCATCGATAATTAAAAGAATATTCCTCTCATCGCAAAGCTTTCTTAAAGCCAAAACAAAATCCTTTTCGGCGACATTGATTCCACCCTCACCCTGGATTAACTCTAACATTATAGCCACTGTCTTAGAATTTATTGCTTCTTCTACCTTTTTAAGATCATTAAAATCAACGCTCTTAAACCCCTCAGGTAAAGGTGAAAAGCCCTCCTGATATCTTTGCTGTCCTGTAGCAGCTAAGGCCCCTAAGGTTCTTCCGTGAAAGGAGTTTTTAAATGTAATGATTTCATATCTGCCTTGGCCAAATCGACGAGCTAATTTTATCGCTGCCTCATTTGCCTCTGCTCCCGAATTACAAAAGAAGACCTTACCGGGAAATGACCAGTAGATTATCTCTCTGGCTAACCTTGCCTGTAAAATATGATAATAATTATTGGGAATAAAGATTAATTTTTTAATCTGGTTACGTACTGCCTGCATTACCTTGGGATGACAATGCCCAAGATTACCCACCCCCCATCCAGGAAAGAAATCTAAATAGACCCGATTATGAATATCCCAGAGTCTTGAACCTTTACCCTTAACAAAGACCAAAGGAAACCTTTTATAGGTGGGCATTATATAATCTTGATAAGAATTAAAAATCTCCTCTAACTTCATCTTTAAACTACTATCTCCGTACCTATACCTTTATCGGTAAATATCTCAAGAAGTAAACTATGTGAGATACGCGCATCGATAATATGGGTTTTCTTCACTGCCTTCTCTAAAGCATAAAGGCAGGCTCTAACCTTAGGAATCATTCCTTCCTGAATAACTTTATCCTCCATCAACTGCTTAGCTTCTTCCTTGGTAAGGGTAGAAAGTAAAGAGTTTGGATCTTCGGGATTACGCATAATCCCTCTTACATTAGTAAGCATTACTAATTTCTCTGCTCCTAAGGCAACCGCAATACTTGAGGCTGCCTCATCCGCATTAACATTATAGACCTTTTTATTTATATCTATACCCATAGGAAGAATTACTACTATCTTAGCCTCCTTTAATTCCTCCAAGATAGGCTGGGGATTTATCTCTACAATCTGACCGACCCTACCTAAATCTACCTTAGATCTCTTTTTTTCTACCTGGATTATTCTTTTGTCCTTACCATTTAAACCCACCGGCCTTGCCCCTAATTCAGTTAATTCCTTCACAATAGTTTCATTTAATGCCTTTAGTTCCTCTTCTACTACCGCCAGCGTCTCCTCATCAGTTACCCGCATCCCATCTATAAATTCTGTTTTTTTACCTACCGAACGCAGGCGCTCACTAATATTTGGTCCTCCACCATGCACAAGCACTATCCTTAAACCAGTAAAACTCAAAAAGACCAGATCCTCAAGAACCGATCTTCTTATCTTTTCCTCTCCTAGGATACTTCCTCCGTATTTTATTACTACAATCTTTTTGTGGAATTGTTTAATATAGGGCAATGCCTCAATTAAAACATCTGCTTTCCTTATTGCCTCTTCCATACCTTTAACTTAACCTCCTTTTAATTATACCTTGCATTTATCTTGATATATTCAGGGGTTAAATCCGCGGTGTAGATAGTATAAGAGGTATCCCCTCTTTTTAAAGAAACCTCCACAGAGATATCCCTTTTTCTTAAGGAACTCACTTTTATTTTTAAATTATCCTCCCAAACCTTAATTCCGCAGGCACCAATACTGGCGATGATCCTGCCAAGGTTGGGATTCTCTCCATACATAGCAGTTTTAAACAGATTAGAATTAGCAATACTTAAGGCAACCTGCCTTGCCTCTTTTAATGTCCTTGCCTCTTTTACCTTGATCTCGATGAATTTGGTTGCTCCTTCTGCATCCCGGATAATCAATTTAGCTAAATAAACAGATATAGTATTTAATGCTTTTAAAAAGGGAGAGAAATTTTTCTCTATATCAATCAATTCATTCTTTGCCTCGCCATTGGCTAAAAGAATCAAGGTATCATTGGTACTCATGCATCCATCTACAGTAATACAGTTAAAGGAATTATCCACTGCAATATCTAAAGCTTTATTTAAAGCCCTCTGGGTGATATTAGCATCGGTAAAGATAAAACACAGCATTGTAGCGAGATTAGGAGCGATCATTCCTGCACCTTTAGCAATACCACATAAAGTAATAGTTTTACCCTTAAGCCTAAATTTAGCAGTAATCTCTTTAGGAAAGGTATCAGTAGTAAGGATCGCCTTTTTTGCTAAATTGACCCTTTCTTTAGATAAACCTTTTATCAACCGAGGTAATGTCTTAACTATCTTAGCCACAGGAAGTCTTTTACCAATAATACCGGTGGAGGAAATCAGAACTGCCTCCTTCTTAGTCTTTAAAAGCTTTGCTAGCTCCTTAATTATCTTATTTGCATCTTCTATACCTTGTTTTCCGGTAAAGCAATTAGCATTACCGCTATTTACAATCAGAGCCTTAAAATAATCTGACTGCCTGAGGTGTTGCTTGTCTATTAATACAGATGCTGACGGTAAGGTATTAGTGGTAAACTTAGCGGAGACCTTTAAAGGTATATCAGAATAAAATAAGGCTAAATCTAATCTGGAGGCTCTCTTTATCCCCGCAGATATTCCATTCGCTAAGAAACCTACAGGTAAAACTGCCTTATTATATATCTTCATTTATTATAATAATGCGGTAGATTCGGCAAAATTATACATAATATTCATATTCTGTACCGCTTGGCCACTGGCGCCTTTTAATAAATTATCTATTGCAGAAATTATAATGATGAGTTCCTTTTCTATTCTTATCCCAATATCACAAAAATTCGTTCCCACGACATCCTTAATTCGAGGAAAATCATCTTCTTGTCTTATTCTCACAAAAGGTTCTTTTTTATAGAATTTTTTATATATTTTTATTATATCTGGAGCTAAATGTTTACTTTTAATCTTTCTTACATAAATAGTCGTTAAGATACCTCTGTTTAAAGGTAAAAGATGAGGAACAAAGGTTACATTTATTCTTTTACCTGCGATCTTAGTTAATTCCTGATTAATCTCAGGGATATGCTGATGGACATTAACCTTATAAGCCTTAAAATTCTCATTGATTTCCGAAAAAATAAAATCTTCCGTAAGCCTCCTACCTGCTCCGGTAGTACCTGATTTAGCATCAATAATTATAGAATTTAAATCAATGATTCCAAAGGCTACCAAAGGTGCTAAAGCCAAGATTACTGCGGTAGGATAACAACCTGGATTAGCTACCAATCTGGCCTCTTTTATCTTTACACGATAAATCTCCGGCAATCCATAGACCGCCTCTGCAAGATGAATTTTATCCTTATGCGCTGTCCGATAGAATCTCTCATAGATCTTTATATCTTTGATTCTGTAATCAGCACTTAGATCAATTACCCTTCTTTTAGCTTTCAGTAATTTTGGGACTATCTCCATAGAAACTGTATGGGGAGTAGCAAGAAACACCAAATCGGTTTTTGAAATAATCTGGTCTATATTAGGTTGCGAACAAATAGTCTCTAATCTTGTCTTAAAACGAGGAAAAATCTCAAAGATCTTTCGGGGTTTATCCAGTTTAGCGGAGACAGAGGTAATTCTTACCTGAGGATGTCTAAGAAGAATATTAATTAATTCTTCTCCAGTGTATCCGGTTGCTCCAATAATACCTACGTTTATCATTTTAAATCTCCTTTAGACAAACACCATATTAAAATAAAAAAACTATATAGTCAAGGATTTTTATCGTCGGATTTTTCAAAAATAAAAGGTCCCGCTTCCTTTCAAGCGGGACCTTTAAATATATATAAATATTAACCCTTTATCTCTTTGTCCACTGGAAGCGTTTGCGTGCTCCTTTTTGACCGTATTTTTTACGTTCTTTCATCCGCGGATCGCGGGTCAAAAATCCATGTTTCCGCAAGATATCCCTTAATTCCGGCTGTGCCATAACCAAGGCACGCGAGATTCCGTGTTTCAGAGCACCTGCCTGACCCGCAAGCCCCCCTCCCTTTATATTAGCTACCACATCGTATTTATTCAATGCTCCGATAAGGGTAAAGGGTTGCTTAATTATAATTCTATCTGCCTCTCTTACAAAATATTCTTCGTAAGGTCTACCATTAACAATAATTTTACCTTTACCGGCAAAAAGCTGAACCCTAGCTACTGCTTCTTTACGTCTTCCTACCGCATGATATTTTACTATCTCATTCATCTTTAATTCCTATAAATTTAATCTCTGGGGATTCTGGGCCTGGTGGGGATGTTTGTCATCAGGATATATCTTTAATTTTTTTAACATCCTCCTTGCCAATGGACCAGAAGGTAACATCCTTTTAATTGCTAGTCTTAAAACCGTCTCGGGTCTTTTCTCAAGTAAAGTCTTTAAAGGCACCTCCTTTAATCCCCCGGGGTAACCCGAGTATCGACGATAAATCTTATCCTGAAGTTTTTTACCTGTAACCTTTATCTTAGAAGCATTGATAATAATAACCCCATCCCCCGTATCCAGATGAGGACTAAATATGGGTTTATGCTTACCGCGCAGAATCACCGCTACTTTGCTTGCCAGCCTTCCTAAGATTTTATCCTTAGCATCTACCAAATACCATTTTCTTTTTATCTCTGATTTTTTAATAACATATGTCTTTTTCACTTTATGCATCCTAAGATTAATTTTAATTCTTTCTATAAACAACCTACCCAAACAGACTTAACCTAATCCATAATGAAAAAATATAACATATTTTTATCTTAAGTCAAATATTTTTTAATATAAGACTCAATCCTCTTTGCCTGGCTGAAAAAAATCCCTATTACAAAGACAATAAACCAAATTACCCTGAAAGACACAGAAGCTTTTTTAATCTGAGATTTAAAGGGACATTGAGGATTTTTATAAATAATAAATAACTTATTCTCACCAATCTTCAGAAGCTTATAATTATTTGCAATAGCCTCAAGGAAACTCTGTTTAATATCCTTGGAGGCTATATAGATCTTGGATACAGAAAGAGGATCAAAACCAGATACAGAACATAACTCTGGCAGAAGGGCATTGGCGGTAGCTCTACCTGAGATACTGGCTAAACCTACTCCCACATGATGAAGATCTGAGAAAATTATATCATCATTAAAAGAATGTTGCTTGATTAATTCTGCTGTAGCCAATGATTCCCGAGAAGGTAGTATATTTATAGCAGTAACACGCTTATTGCGGTTAGGAAATATCATATTTATTAAACTTGAATCGTAGATATATAGACTATATTTCATCTTGCAAGTTTCTTGAGATTCCTCCATCAGGATAGTAGGTGAGACAAAAATAAGCAAGCCTAAAAGTAAGAAAAAGGCATATCTTGTATAAGCAATTTTGAATCGGATTTTATTAAATAATTCATCTAAGGTAACTGCAGAAAGAAAAATTATTGGCAGATACCCCTGTGCAGATATTAAACGAGAGGGATAGTAAATAAAGATAAAACTAGCGAAAAATAAACTTAAAAATAAATTAAATCTTTCGTTTCTTCTGAAAGATATAAATAAACCAGAGATTCCTAATATATAATCCACCGTCTTGAATTCACAGAAAAATCTTATAGGTATATGTGATATGGAGATCAATCTTAATGCAGATATCTGTTTAAATAAAACTGGTAAAGATAAAAGAAAAGAACCAAAGGCAATAAGAAAAGACATCCTCCTTAATGATTTATTAAAAATTCCATATAAGATAATACCTAAGATAAAAAAATAGGCTACACCAATATGGGTATAAAAACAGAGGGTTAATAAGGTAGTAGTTCTTAAGATCTGCTTTTGAAAGAACTGATCTAATGCTAAAATACCCAAGATCATCGCCAGGGTTGCAGGAAGAAAATTCATTAAGGAAAGATAAAAGGAAAAGGAAGAATTTAAGGAGATTAAGCTAAAGAATGCAAGTGAAGAAGAATAATTTTTTTGCACAAACTGCCAGAGAACGATTAAAAATATAATAGGTAAGATTGCCTCCAAGGACTTAGCTAAGATTAACCTATCTATACCTAACTTCATAAAAAAAACTAAAATAAAGTGAAAAAGGGGCGGATAGATATGCATCCTACCTACAGGTGCAAACTGCCAGAAATCCCAGCCAGTATATCCTCCTGCTTGAATAAACCCCCAGGCAGTCAAAAGATGATAATAAATATCCATAAATTGGGGAAATAATGGCCAGCGGATAATCTGTAGTCCTAAAAAGCAGATAATCGTAAGTTTAGAAAAGAAATCCCAAGGGATAATCTTATTATCCATCAATTATACTTAACCTTAACCAGATACAAACCCATTGCCGGTGCAGTAAAACCTGCTTTTTTTCTATCCCCTAATAGCAATATCTTTTTTAAATCCCCTTTAGAGAACCTGCCCCTACCAATCTCAATAAGTGTTCCCACAATATTTCTTACCATATTATATAAAAATCCATCCGCCTCGATATCGATGATAATCAGGTCCTTTTCCTTTTTAATAATTAATTTTTTAATTGTTCTGATAGAAGACCTTTCTTTTTTATCTACTGCCTGGAATGCCTTAAAGTCATGCCTACCTAAAAGAACCTTTGCTTCTTTGTGCATGAGATTTATATCTAAAGGATAGGGATAAAAATAGACCCTTTTTCTTAAAAAAGCACTTCGATAAGGACGGTTTAAAATAACATAACGATAAAGCTTTGTTTTGGCATCAAAACGACTATGAAAATCTAAGGGAACCCTTTTTATTTGTTTTATCACAATATCCTCGGGTAACAAGGCATTAAGGGCTTTCTTCAGTTTTGGAAGGGAAATCTTTGAATTGGTCTTAAAGTTGGCTACCTGAGAAAGGGCGTGAACCCCTGCATCGGTTCTTCCCGAACCAATAATCTTTATTTTTTCATTAAGTATCTTCTGCAGTGTATCCTCAAGGACTTGCTGGATACTTTTTTTCTTATTATTTCTTTGTTTCTGCCAACCGCAGTAATTGCTCCCGTCATATTCAATTATAAGCTTGAGATTACGCATTCAGCGATCTGGACCGCATTGGTAGCTGCGCCTTTTCTTAAATTATCCGCTACTACCCACAGCCATAATCCATTTTTTACAAAGGGGTCTTTACGAATCCTTCCCACAAAGACCTCATCCTTTCCCTCAACATTCAAAGGCATGGGATAAAGCTTATTTCTGGGTTCATCAATAACTACAATACCAGGTGATTTAGCAAGAAGTTCCCTTACCCTTTCTTCGGAAATTGTTTTTTCTGTTTCCAGATAAATAGCTTCTGAATGACCTGTCCTTACTGGAATCCTTACACAGGTAGAAGAGATTTTTATTTTATTATCATGCATAATCTTATGGGTTTCTTTTACCATCTTCCACTCTTCCGAGGTATAGCCTGCTTTCTGAAAATCTCCGATCTGGGGAAAGAGATTGAATCCCAACTGCCAGGGTAAGACACGGTGGTGCAAAGCCACCTCTAAGCTCATAAAATCCCGTGAGGTAATTATCCTGATCTCCTCTTTTAATTGCTCTACCGCCTGCCTTCCTGCACCCGAGGCGGCCTGAAAGGTAGTAACAATTATCCTCTTTATTCCTGCCTTCTTATATATCGGCCAGATTGCTACTACCATCTGAATTGTAGAACAATTAGGATTAGCAATTAACCCTCTGTGTTTCTTAATATCCTTAGCATTTACCTCCGGCACTACCAAAGGTACCTTGGGATCCATTCTAAAATCCGCACCATTGTCAATCACGAGCGCACCTCTTTTGATGGCCTCTGGTGCATAGGTAAGACTGGCTCCCTTTTCCCCTTCGGTCCCGGCAAATAATGCAATATCTATCCCCTTAAAACCTTCGGGTGAAATTACCTCAACAGCATATTTTTCTCCATCGACCTCTATCTCTCTACTTGAGCGGGCAAAAACACGTAATTCTTCTATGGGAAGATTGCGCTGTTTTAAAACCCTCAACATCTCCATCCCCACTGCACCTGCACCTACCACCGCTACATTATACCTTCTCATAGATTCTCCACCACCAGATCCCCTACCTCTTCGGTAGAATAACCCATCTTACCTGCGGATAAAGACTTAAGCTTAGTAGTTGCTACCTTTATCACCGCATTCTCCACTGCTTGACTTGCCTGTATCTCACCTAAATTCTCCAGCATCATCGCCAGTGCACAGATTGCGGCTAAAGGATTGATTATATTCTGTCCTGTATACTTAGGAGCAGAGCCTCCGATAGGTTCAAACATAGAGATTCCTTGGGGATTAATATTTCCACCCGCAGCAATCCCCAGACCTCCCTGAAGCATTGCTCCTAAATCCGTAATAATATCCCCAAACATATTATCGGTAACTATTACATCGAACCATTCAGGATTTTTAATCATCCACATACAGGTGGCATCCACATGGGTATAATCGGTCTGGATATCCGGATAATCCTTGGCTACCTCATAAAAGACCCTCTCCCAGAGATCCCAGGCATAGGTTAAAACATTGGTCTTTCCACAGAGGGTGACCCTTTTTTTCTTATTGCGTCTTCGACAATATTCAAAGGCATAGCGAATACAGCGCTCTATCCCCTTATAGGTATTATAAGAAATCTGGATGGCTACCTCTTCAGGGGTATCTTTATTTCTAAATTCGCCTATTCCTTTATATAGCCCTTCGGTATTCTCTCTTACTACCACAAAGTCAATATCCTCGGGTTCCTTATCTTTTAAAGGACAGAAACGACTATCGTATAATCTTACCGGCCTTAAGTTTATATATTGATCTAAAGAAAACCTTATCTTTAAAAGAATCCCCCTTTCTAAAATCCCCGTCTTTACCTGGGGATCGCCAATCGCCCCTAAGTAAATCGCAGAGAATCTCTTCAAATCCTCAATATCCTTATCCTCCAAGGTCTTAGCGGTTTTTAAATAATAAGCCCCTCCCCAATCAAAGACCTTAGTTTCATATTTAAAGTTATATTTCTTAGCCACTGCCTTTAAAACCTTAAGCCCTTCACGAATTACTTCTGGGCCAGTACCATCTCCTGGAATAACCGCAATCTTATATTCCCTTTGCATCTTCTTATTATCTTTTATGTTTGGTTTTTATATAATTTATTAATCCGCCTTTTTTTATAATCTCTTGTAAAAAATTAGGAAATGGTTCTGTCTTATATGTTTTATTTTTACTTAAATTTTTTATTATACCATTAGATAAATCTATTTCAAGTAGATCTGCTTCTTCTATCTCAGAGGTATCCTCTAACTCTAAAAAAGGTAAGCCGAGATTTATGGCATTTCTGAAAAATATCCCTGCAAAACTCTCCGCAATGACACAAGAAATACCACAGCCCTTTATCGCCCGCGGGGCATGTTCCCGGGAAGAACCACAACCAAAGTTTTTGCCTGCTACTATAATATCGCCTTTTTTAACCTTATTAGGAAAATCCGCAGAGATATTCTCCATACAATGCTTACCTAACTGCTGTTCATCTGTGGAAACGAGGTATTTGGCGGCAATTATATCGTCAGTATTAATGTTATCTTTAAATTTATGTACCCTTCCTTTAATAACCATCTTAAATTATCTCTTTCGGATGGGTAATCCTTCCCGTTATGGCAGAAGCACTGGCTACCATGGGATTTGCTAAATATACAAAAGATTGAGGATGTCCCATCCTGCCAATAAAATTCCGGTTGGTAGTGGCAATGCAAACCTCTGCCTCAGCTAAAACCCCCATATGGCCACC
>JAMWCL010000002.1 GCA_023819035.1 Candidatus Omnitrophota bacterium | reverse complement strand
CGTCCCGCTCACCCAAGAGTATCGGTTAGCTTTTGTATTATTAATTGGATCGCTATCTCCGTAAAAACGAAACTCCTCATCTAAAATCCATCCCGGTGGCCACGCTGACTCACTAGAGACACCATACTCCCAGGCAAATCCACGGTATTTATATATATTATTATCCAAATATACCCAAGGAGCCTGCGTAGTAATTGGTAAATCCGCGGTTGTACCTGCCCAACTTTTTACATATGCAGATCCTCCTAAAAAAACATTCGCTTTTTCTAAAGAAGGCAGGGGGATTCTACCATTGATATTACTACTGCCATCTATATACCAGTCGTAATAACCGGGAGCATAATAATTACTCCATGCATAGTATATACCTTTATCCTTGCCTGTGCTGATTGTATCTACACCAAGTAGACGTATCCAGCTCTCCATAAAGATATTGCCATTGGCATGAATGCGTCCACCGTTAACATAGCCTCCTATACTGTTGAGCCTTAAGTCATAATTTGTCCACCAGGCATAATCATAAATCGCTGATCTACTTATCCGATATTCTAATGTGCGTACCACATTTCCGCTTATTCCTTTTACCCGCACTACCGTCATATTCTTTACTAAAGGATCAGAGAATGTCTTTAAAACAAATGTGCAATCATTAGCAGCATAACAACCATAATCAGGGTCAGCGGTAGGATTGGATCCGGACTCTCCATCCTTAAGAAATCCGCAGGGATCATCACTGACTGAAACAAAATGAACATCGCTACGGTTAGCTGAAGGAGGAGAAGCCAAAGGTTGGGGCCTTCCTAATCCATTATTCCATTGATGGGTAAACCAGGTCCATCCTTCTTGGGCAGATTCAAAGTAGGCATAAGCTATTCCTTTTTCCGCATTCTGAAGCGCCCTTTCCGTCTCCATGCGCAGATTAATTAACCTGCGCTCATTCAATGCCCGTAAGAAAAAACCAGCGGTGAAAATTAAAAGAATACTTGCTACCAGGAAGGTAAGGATTAAAACCATGCCTTTTTCTTTATTAGATTTATTAAGCGGAATCATCTTAACCTCCTTTTTAATTTCTAAATAAAACAAAGGTACTTAAGTTGGTGCGAATTATGGGATAAGTCCTTCCACATTTAACACAAACATATCTACCACCCTGCTCATTCAGCGCTCCTTTGCAGAGCGGACAGACAGGGTTAGTGAAATTTATATTCGCAAAACCAGGGTTATTTATCTCGGTAGTTATAATTATATTTATCCCTACATTGGTTATACCTATACCTGCGGTCTCGGTAGTAAAAGAGCTTTGGTTAGGGTTAACATTATTTGCCAAGACCCTTTCTCTTATAAGATTTCCGCCTGCATCCAATACCCGACGTAAAAGTCGGCCACTCTGACAATCAATAAGATACTGGATCTGATAATTGGCGGTTCCATCTGCACCGTAGATGAGCCTTCCCACATTATCCACATCAAGAAAATTGTCTCCATCGGTATCTACGGGCACCCTAAATCTTACTGTGTGATTATCGGCTATGTTTACGAAGTTAGCCAGTCTTAACTCCTTTACCATCGCATCCATAGCTAAGCGAGCTGTCTCTTGGGTTAATAACCTTGCTTGGCCAAATATCCAGGATCTTTGTGCAAGGGTAACCGTCTCAAAGAATGTTCCTATAATTATGGTCATAATCCCTACCGTCACCAATGTTTCAATTAAGGTAAAACCTCTTTTTCGCATTTTAGATCAACCTATTTACTATTACCTTTTCAATACTTATAGGTGAATCCAACTCACCATTACCATTAACATCCTCTCCAGCGTCTAAACGGCCATTTAAATTTGAATCCTCACCAATCACCCTTTGACCCTGACGAAAACAAACCACTAACTTTATCCGCATTAATGTTCTCGGTGTAGGAGGTAACTCCTCAGCATAAACGGTGCCACTTCCATTAAGATTGGTCAATATAAAAGGGGTTTCTCTTTTTTGGCCGTTATTGGTGTAAGCAGGTAAACTAACCCCTCCTTCTGTACCTCCATCCCTTATCACTGTATAAGCAAAGCGAGATAAATTCTCCATTTGTTGATGTGCCTCATATAAAGCGCAAGTTAGATTGTTTGAGAATTCGGAAGAAGATAAAAAATAACCAAACAGACTCAATGCGCCAAGGGTAGCAACCGCCAGGAGGCTTCCCGCAACTAATACCTCTACTAAGGTAAAACCTGCGTTCTTTTTCATAACCTCTCCTTCCGATGAGTTCCAAAATAAGTATATCTTATTATCCTTATAAAAACAATATCGATAAAAGAGGTTTTACAATCTTTTTACAATCTTAATATTTCCTTTACAACAAAATTTTAATATGATAAATTATAAAGTAAAGATATGAAATCCTGGAGAGAAAAAAAAATCGATATATATCTGTCCGCAGTAATTATTCCCAGTATCATCTTAAGTATCCTGGCGATCTGGGCATTGCATAGACAATATAACCTTATTAATTATTTATTAAAAAATATCCCTGCGGGATCTTTACCTGAAGCAGGTTGGCTTAGTTTCTTAAGTAAAATAGGCATATTTTCCTTCAGTATGATTGTATTTTCTTTAATCTTAATCTTAATCATTGCCAGCCTATTAAGTAGTAAGAATATCCAAAGGGAATTAGAACTGACTAAACTAAAAAATGAATTTGTTTCAGTTGTCTCGCATGAATTAAAGACCCCCCTTACCTCTATCCGCCTGCTTGCAGAAAGATTAACCAGGCTTAGCCCTGAGGAATTAGATAAACAGAAGGAATATCTTAATATTATTCTTACCCAGAGTTACCGACTCAGCCATCTTATTGAAAATATTCTGGATTTCTCTCGTTTGCAGGAAGGAAAGGAAAAATATAATTTTGAAAAAGTGGATTTAATCTCAGTAATTAAAGAGGCGATTGATAACTATCCAATAAAGGTCTTAAGGCCAGACTGTGTATTAGAGATAAACATATCTTTAGCGGTAGCGCTTAAACTCTATTTAGATAAGGAAGCAATCTGTCGTGCATTCCTTAACCTTTTAGATAATGCATTAAAGTTTTCTCCCAAGGAAGGAAGGGTAACCATAAACCTCTATGGAGACGAGAAAGAGGTATTTATTGAGGTAAGGGATGAGGGGCCGGGCATAAAGGAAGAGGAAAAGAAAAGGATCTTTGAGCCATTTTATCATAAAGGAAAGGGTACAGGACTGGGTCTGGCTTTAAGCCAGCAGATCGTACGGGCGCATAATGGAAGAATAGAGTTTGAAAGCCAGAAGGATAAAGGAACTATTTTTAAGATTATCTTACCCATTCAACACAAGATTATCGATGTATAAACTCTTAATAATCGAGGATGAACCAGCGATACTATTAGGTCTTAAGGACGAGCTTTCTAAGGACTTTATAGTCTTTGAGGCGACTAACGGAAAAACCGGGCTTGAACTTGCCTTAAGGCAAGAGCCACATCTGATCCTTTTAGACATTATCCTGCCTGATATAGATGGATTTAAAATCTGTCAACAGATAAAAGAAAAGGGTGTAGACTCTTCTATCATTATACTTACCGCGCGTAATCAGATAGTAGATAAGGTCAAGGGATTAGAATTGGGCGCGGATGACTATATAACCAAGCCTTTTAGCCTGGAGGAGCTTAAAGCAAGGATCAAGGCGGTGCTGAGAAGAAAGGAGGCTTCTTGGGTAGAAAGCTACAAGGATAAATTGTTAGAGATAGATTTTAAAAGATATAAAGCCTTTAAGAAAAATAAACCTATTAAGTTATCGCTCTTAGAGTTCAAGTTACTGCGTTTCCTTGTCTCCCATAAAGGTAAGGTGGTCTCGCGCAAAGAACTTTTAGAACAGGTTTGGGGCTACCATACCCTTCCTTCTACCAGAACAGTGGATACACATATCTTATCCTTACGTAAGAAACTGGGAAAGAACTATATCTTTACCATCCATGGATTAGGTTATCGCTTCGAACCTTTACCTTCCAATGATTTGGGTGATCTGTAAGATGGGTAAGAACATTGCTAAGACGATTCCACCGATGATAACCCCTAAAAAGACAATGATAAAGGGTTCAATCAAAGAGGTTAGATTGGAAACCGCCACATCTACCTCCTCCTCATAGAAAGAGGCAACCTTATCTAACATCGTAGAGATATCACCCGTCTCCTCACCTACGCCAATGAGATTAATTACCATGGGAGAAAAGATCTCATACTCTGCCATGGAATCCGCGATCTTCTCACCCTTACTTACCTTATTAGCTATCTTGTTTAGCGCCTGCTCTACCACTATATTTCCTGAGGTCTTAGCCGAGGTCTCTATCGCAGGGATGATGGAGATACCACTCTTTACCAAGGTGGACAATGTGCGGGTAAACCTGGCAATTACTACCTTACGAATAATCCTTCCTACTACCGGAGCTTTAAGTGCAGATCTATCTAGAAACAGGCGTATCTTGGGTAGGTGGATTATACCCCTTAAGGCTCCAATAAGAATAATAAGACCTCCTAAAATATAGAGAAGATTTTCCCGGAAGAATCGACTAATCCTAAGGGCGATACGGGTAGGAATAGGAAGGCGGGCTTGTAAAGAAGAGAATATCTCTTCAAAGCCCGGGATTACTTTTAAAAAGATTACCGCGGTAATAAGCATCGCTACCGTGATAACCACCGCAGGATAGATCATTGCTGATTTTACCTTACGAGCAAGTTTAATCATTCCTTCTAGATAACTTGCCAATCTCTCTAAAACTACATCTAAAGAACCACTAAATTCACCTGCCTTAATCATATTTAGATATAAGGAGGAGAATATCTCGGGATAAGTCGCCATTGCTCCGGAAAGGCTTGCTCCTGCCTGAATGCGGGCAGTCATCGAAGAGATAACCTCCTTTAAATAGCGGTTCTCTACCTGAGCAAAAAGTATATCTAAGCTCTT
The DNA here is from genome assembly GCA_023819035.1 of Candidatus Omnitrophota bacterium. GTDB lineage: Bacteria > Omnitrophota > Gorgyraeia > Gygaellales > Profunditerraquicolaceae > JAMWCL01. The sequence continues at coordinate 52,377 of JAMWCL010000002.1, read as the reverse complement.
TACGAGGGATACCCCTGCTTTAATCAAAGCTGCTAACTGTCGAGTAAAAAGAACCAAATCTGCTAATTTTATCTTCGCCCTTTTTCTTGTATAGAGTTCCTTTATCTCGGTTAAACTTATAATCACATATTGGCTTTTCTTAAAACTATTAATTAAAGAGGCACGGTCCCTTGCTTCCATTATACCCTTCATCTTTTTTCCTGTGTGATCAACAATCTCATATCGGAAATAGGCCATAATCTATACTCCTTTTTTATTCCTCAGGGGTTACCCTGAGAACCTCTTCTAGAGAAATCTCACCCGAAAGCGCCTTATGCATGGCATCTTCCCTTAAAGACTTCATCCCTTTTTGACTGGCATATTCCCGGATCTTACTTATAGAGACCTTTTCTAAGACCATCTTGCGGATTGTATCATCAAGCATCAATGCCTCTACCACCGCTACCCTTCCAAAGTAACCGGTATTATTACAATTTTTACAACCCTTGCCTCGCCAGAACCTTGCCTTTGGCTCCTTAAAACCCTTAGGTAAACCCGAAAGATTAGCCACGGGAATCTCGTAAGGCTGTTTACATTCAGGGCAGATCTTTCTACAGAGCCGTTGGGCTGCTACCAAGCTAAGTGTGGAGGCGATCAGAAAAGGCTCAATCCCCATATTCATTAAACGCACAATCGCAGTGGGAGCATCGTTAGTATGTAAGGTACTTAAGATAAGGTGTCCGGTTAAAGCTGCCTTTATGGCGATATCTGCGGTCTCAAAATCGCGCATCTCTCCTACCATTACTATATCGGGATTCTGTCTTAAGACCGCCCTTAATACATTGGCAAAGGTAAGACCTATCTCGGTCTTAACCTGTATCTGAGTAATCCCTTTCATTTGATATTCTACAGGATCTTCTATAGTAATAATATTCTTTTCCATATTGTTTAGGCGGTTTAAGATAGCATAGAGGGTAGTTGACTTTCCGCTTCCTGTTGGACCGGTAATGATAATCATCCCATGTGGCCGTGCACTTGCTTCTTTAAAGGCATTTAGGGAGTATTCTGAAAAACCCAATTTTTCCAGGTCAAGCTGAAGGCTTCCTTTTTCAAGGATACGTAAGACTACCTTCTCACCTGTAGATAAAGGCAATACCGAAACACGCAGGTCTATATCTTTAGCACCTAATCTTATGGAAATCCTTCCATCCTGAGGAAGCCTTTTTTGGGTAATATCCAATTTTGACATAATCTTAAGACGGGCAATAAGGGCGCGTTCATATTTTTTCTCTATCTGGGGTTGCCTTTCTTGAAGAACGCCATCAATACGGTATCTTATCCTTAATATATCTGGATACGGCTCAATATGTATATCCGAGGCACGTTGCTTTAGGGCTTCGATAAGAATATTATTTACCATCTCCACTATCTGGGTCTTATGACTTAGCTCCACCGCGTCTTCTATCTCAAAAACCTCACCTGCGGGTTTAGTTTCTTTCCCTGTTTCGGTTGCGGCTGCCTCAATTATATCTGCCTGCTCAACAACCGCCTCCTCAGTTTTAAAGGCAGTATAATTTTCTTCGATTGCCCTTTTAATCTGAGAAGGGGTGCTTATTACTATTTGAAGAATTAAACTGGCGATATTGCGAAGGGTATCAAAAGCAACTATATCATAAGGATTGCTTACCGCAATGGTAAATACAAGACCGAACCTAGCCAGGGGTATAATATTAAAATGTCGAGCAATATCCTCCGGGATAAACCATAAGACCTCCGGGGGGATCCTGTAGTGGGATAGATTAAAGAAGGGTAAATCCAGATCCCGGCATAAAGAAAGGGCAAAATCTAATTCTGGATTAACCTCGCTCTGACTTTTTAATGTATAATCATTTTTCTCATCCATAATTATATCACAGTTACCCTTAAGACCTCATCTAAATCGGTTATTCCTTCTTTAAGAAGATTAAAGGCATTCTCTCTTAAGGTCTTCATCCCTTCTTTAATTGCTGCATCACGAATCTCCTTTTCCGAGGCAGAGGCAATAATTAAATCCCTAATTGCCGGGGTTATCTCCATACTCTCACCGATAGCAATCCTTCCTCTGTATCCAATATTGTTACAGAAATCACATCCTTTCTTACGATAAAAAACCATACCTTCTTCTATGGGTAAATTTAGATGTTTAAGCTTCTCTAAGCTTGATTTATCTAAATGATATTTTTCCTTACATTCCACGCATAGCTTACGCGCAAGGACCTGGGAAACGATCAAAAGACAAGAAGAAGCAATCAGGAAGGGTTCAACCCCCATATTTGCCAACCTTACCAAAGAAGCAGGAGCAGAGGTGGTATGAAGGGTGCTTAAAAGAAGATGTCCGGTAAGGGCTGCCTTTACTGCTATATCCCCCGTCTCAAAATCCCTTATCTCACCTACCAAGATAATATCTGGATCTTGTCTTAATATTGACCTTAAGGCAGAGGCAAAGGTAAGCCCAATATCTTCACACACCGCCACTTGATTTATACCAAACAACTGGTATTCCACAGGATCCTCTACAGTAATAATATTTTTCTCTATAGAATCAATATATTTCAAGGCTGAATATAAGGTGGTAGTCTTTCCCGAACCTGTTGGCCCACAGACAAGGATCATACCAAATGGTTTAACCAGGTTTCTTTTTAAGAGTTCAACCGTGCGTTTATCAAATCCCAAACCATCTATATCAAGGATAACCCTTGAGCTATCTAAGACCCTGAGGGCAACCTTCTCTCCAAAAGTAGAAGGGATAACTGATACCCGAAAATCTACCTCAGCATTTCTAATCTTTAATTTAAACCTTCCATCTTGAGGTAGGCGGTGTTCACTGATATCTAAACCCGAGATTATCTTTAGGCGCGTGATTACATTTTCTTGAATTATCTTAGGAATATCGGTATGTTTATAAAGTAGCCCATCAATTCTAAATCTCACCCGTAGTTCATTCTCTTGTGGCTCAAGCAAGATATCGCTTGCCCTTTGTTCTATACCATCAAAGATGATCTTATCGACCATCTTTATCAATGAATCATCCACAATTGCTTCTGGTGAGAACTTCTGGGTGATACTCTCTTGACTTTTTTCAAATTCAGCGGGTGTTTCTTCCATATTCTTTTAGATTATCTTTTTGCATAGTATTTATAATACATCTCTTCTAATTCATTGGGGGTAGTAAGAAAAATCATCAGGTTAGCTTTGGTTAAATCTTTTAATGCCTCCACCGCGGTCTTATCCAGAGGGTCAACCATTGCGACTATAAAAAAATCCATGAATTTATCTAAAGGAAAAACCTGATATTTTCTTACCATCTCCTCAGGCACTAAAGAAAGAACCTCGCGTGAGATCTTATAATTCTTAATCTGAATATAGGGATAACCAGCTTGAATGCCTAAAACAAAACAGAGATTCTCCGGGGTAATATAACCTAACTCTAAAAGGATCTGACCTACAGTCTTACCTTTGTCTTGATCCATCTGATGAGAAAGGGCTTCCTGGAGTTGTTTAGCGGTAATCAGACCCAATCTTAATAAAAGTTCTCCCATTCTTTCTTTTCTTCTTAAAGGAGACATTCTAAGAGATATTATATATTTATCTGATTATTTTTCAAGCTATTCTCTTAAATAAATACTTTTAAAGAGGAAACTAAGCATGCTTATCCATCGGTCTTTTCTTTAAACGCTCTAAGTCTGTCTCCACCATCATCTTTACCAGATCGACAAATCTTACCGTTGGCTTCCAGCCCAACCTTTTTCTGGCTTTACTGTAATCTCCTACCAGGTTATAGACCTCCGCAGGTCGGTAAAACCGTTTATCTACCACCACATATTTCTTCCAGTTAAGCCCTACATGACTAAAGGCTAATTCCAGAAATTCCTTTACCGAATGACCTTCGCCTGTGGCAATCACATAATCCTCAGGTTTATCCTGCTGAAGCATAAGCCACATTGCCTTAACATAATCCCCAGCAAAACCCCAGTCTCTCTTTGCTTCTATGTTTCCGATACGCAGTTCCTTAGCAAGGCCTAATTTAATCTGAGCCACAGTATAAGAGATCTTACGCGTGACAAACTCAAAGCCCCTGCGGGGGGATTCGTGATTAAAGCAAATCCCTGAGACAGCAAAAAGACCATAGGATTCCCGATAGTTTCGGGTTAAATCAAATCCCGCTACCTTTGAGATTCCGTAAGGTGAACGGGGATGAAAAGGTGTATCTTCATTCTGAGGGCTTTCTTTTGCTAATCCAAACATCTCACTGCTTCCCGCAAAATAAAACCTACATTTAGGCGCCTTTTCTCTAATGGCTGCCAGCATATAAAGGGTTCCATTTATGTTTATATTTAAAGTGGAGAATTCATCCTCAAAGGAATAGCTCACAAAGCTCTGGGCAGCTAAGTGATAGCATTCGTCAGGCCTTACCTTCTCTATCACCTTAAAAATACTGGCATAGCTTTCTAAAGAGCCTGACTCTAAGGTGAGCTTATCTATGATATGTCTTATCCGCCAAAGTCTATGCTCGGAGTCTTCAAAGGCAACCCTTCTTACTATCCCGTAGACCTTATAACCCTTTTCTAAAAGTAGCTCCGCTAAATATGAACCATCCTGACCAGTAATCCCGGTAATTAATGCCTTTTTAGCCATATCGCCTCCTTAGCTTATTAGGGTTCTTACGGTCTCAAAAATCCCAATATAGGTTAAATAACCTAATAAACTTTATCCTTAATTAAAAGGGAATGCGCAATCCCGCCTCAATAGATTTATCTTTCTCTATGTCCTTAAGCCTTAAAAATCCCTTGGCTTCAGAATCCCTTAATAACTTGCGACTAAAGGTAATCGATAAACCTAAGGGCTGTTTCTGTTTGTTAGTTAATAAAAATTCTATTTGTTCTTTCCGGGTAAGGTTATAGACTAAACCGAATTCGATGGCTTGGAGCTGATTTCTTCCATAATCTATTAAAAATAAAAGGCTGGATATTTTACTAAATTTCCAGGTCCCGTATAAACAAATAATTTTATACCTTTGTTTTCTTAGGCCTATACCAATCCGATATCTTATAGCCTTATCCTGCGGATAAAGGTTTGGGCTCTCCATCTGCACACGAAAATCAAAGCGAGAATCTATGCCTTTAGATAAGATATAGGTAAGCCTATTCCTTTCATTAATCTCCCAGAACCCTTCAAAGACCAGGGTATGTAAATGCTTGGTTTGGGTCTTTAAATCCGTTTTTTCATAGGTATAAGTAATCTTTTGATTCTGGTTTATCTGCCAGGTGCCCTTAAAGACAAGGATATCGGGTTGGGTTTCTTTTTTTACTACAAAGCAGAGCCGATTATATTGGTCTGCCTTCCAGAAGCCGGTTAGCTTAATCAGCTGGATATGGCTTTGCCCATATTTATCAATACTGTGGGTTTCAAAGATTAAACTATCTTTCTCTACGGAGATAATCTCACCTTTAAGGGTAAGCCGATCTTGAGCAAACTGAGTGTTGGTCTTATTTAAAATCATCTCTAAGTCATAATTAGGATTAAGCCTCCAGTTACCTAAGAAACAGATTTTTTTGCCAGAACCATATTGCCTACGCCAGCTAAAAGGCTCATTGAGATGATAGATAAGGTGGTTATGTTTATCTACAGAAAAATTTCCTTGGGGTAGTAATCTTTTATCTTTTTGCTTTACGATAAGACGGTTTTGATTATCGATAAGGTAGTGACGCTTCGAACTCATCTTTCTAATTTTAAAAAGCGTCTTTTGCCTACCTTTAAAATGCCACAGGTTACAATCACTGCCTTCTCATTATCAATTATTTTTTCATTAAGGGTAACTGCCTTTTGTTTAATTAGACGTCTGGCCTCATTTTTAGTCTGAACCAGGCCAGCTTTAGTAAGGATATCTAAGATGGTCTCATTTAAAGAGAGTTTATAAAGCGGGATGTCCTGAGGTACCTCTTTTTGACTGAAGACCCGCTCAAATTCTAAACGCGCTTTATGGGCTTTCTCTTGGGAATGGTATTGGCTAACCATAAGCTCAGCTAATCTTAATTTTGCTTCCTTAGGATGCATATTTTTAATTAAATTTAAGTCTTCATCGGTTAAAAGGGTATAATATCTAAGCATCAGTTCATCTGAGATAGACATAATCTTTCCAAACATCTCATTAGCCGGTTCATCAATACCAATATAATTACCAAAGGATTTACTCATCTTATGCAGACCATCGGTTCCCTCTAAAAGAGGAAGCATAATGATAACCTGAGGGTTCTGGCCAAAATCTTTTTGTAGTTCTCTGCCTAATAAGAGATTAAACTTCTGATCGATCCCGCCAATCTCTACATCTGCCTTTAAATAAACGGAGTCATAAGCTTGAAGTAAAGGGTAAAAGAACTCCAAAAGGGAGATATCCTTTCCTTGATTGTAACGCTGGTTAAAATCGTGGCGGGCTAAAAGCTGGGCTAAGGTAGTATGTGCGGATAATTCCAGGATTTGAGTTGAGCTCATCCTTTTAAACCAACTACTGTTAAAGACCACCTCGGTCTTTTTTTCATCTAAGATCTTAAATACCTGTTTCTTGTAGGTTAAGGCATTCCTTTTTACCTCTTCTTCGCTTAGGCGTTTACGGGTCTTATCTTGACCAGTAGGGTCACCAATCTGACCGGTAAAATCACCGATTAAAAATATAACCCTGTGGCCTAACTCCTGGAATTGACGCATCTTTCTTAAAAGTACGGTATGGCCCAGATGGATATCTGGAGCAGTGGGGTCAAAACCTGCTTTTATTATTAATGGCCTTTTGCTCTTTAAACTTTCTTTTAGCTTCTGTCTTAATTCTTCTTCTGAGACTATCTCTTCTATCCCACGTTTAATTATCGCAAGTTGTCTTTCAATCTCTTGGGTAATCATTATACCTTTGCGCTTAAACCAATCTTTCCTTGCTGTATATCTACCCTGATAACCTTAACCTTTAGTTTGTCTTTGGGTTTTAATCTGGCAACCAGCTCTTTATCAATCTCACTGGCATAAACCAAACCTTCTAAATCCGGCTCTAATTTTACAAATACCCCAAATTCAGTGATACTTACCACCTCTGCCTCAAGGACAGTATTTAAAGGATAACGCTGAGCGATCTCTGGCCAGGGATTGGGCTGAAGTTGCTTAAGCCCTAAGCCAATACGTCGATTTTGAGGATCTACCGAAAGTACAATTACCTCTACCTTCTGTCCCTTCTTTAATACCTCTTGAGGATGAGAAACCTTCCTTGTCCAAGACATATCCGAGACATGAATCAGGCCTTCTAGGTTATTATCTAATTCTACGAATGCACCGTAATCGGTAAAGCCGCGTACCTTACCACTAACCTTTGTTCCTACTTGAAATCTCTGTTCCACATCCTGCCAGGGGTCTGGTTCAAGTTGCTTAAGACTTAGGGAGATGCGTCGATTTTCTTTATCAATGCTTAAAACCTGGACTTCCAAAATATCCCCGATGGCAAACATCTCAGAGGGTTTAATATTTCTCTTTGTCCAGGAAATCTCAGAGGTATGAATTAAACCTTCCACGCCCTTTTCTAACTCTACAAATATACCATAATTGGTTATATTTACTACCTTTGCCTTCGCCTTTGAGCCAACCGCATATTTTTTCTCAACATCCTGCCAGGGATCGGGTAACTTCTGTTTAAGACCTAAGGAGATCTTTTCTTGCTGTCTATCTATACTTAAAATCATCACCTCAATCTTATCGCCCAAAGCTACAATCTCCGAAGGATGGCTTATCTTTGACCAGGACATATCCGCAATATGTAATAAACCATCCACTCCTCCCAAATCAATAAAGGCACCAAAATCAGTTATCGCTTTAACGGTTCCGGTAACCGTTTGCCCTATCTTTAATCCTTGCCAGATTTTTTCCTTGGCTTCTTGTTTTTCCTTCTGTACTGCTTCTTTACGGGAAAGAATAAGGGTTCGGCGCAGGTTATTAGTCTTAATAATCTTAAACTTAAATATCCGGTTAAGAATCTCTTTTTCGGGAATGCCCTTAAAAGCAGATAAAGAGGCCGGCAGGAATCCATCTATCCCTGAGACACTAACCATAAAGCCACCCTTTACCTTCTTATATGGTATGCCATCCACAAGACTACCCTCTTCATATTGCTTAACAATCTTACTCCATCCCTGAATATGCCTTGCTTTCTCGCGAGAAAGGACAATAGCACCCACCTCGTTTTCTATCGATTCTACAAAAAAATCAAGCTCCTTACCTATCTGAAGCTCTTCAGGAAGAAACTCATTTATAGGGATAATTCCTTCGGATTTAAACCCTACATCCACCAGCACCTCCTTAGGTCTTATAGAGACGATCTTACCTTTAATCATCTCATCCTCATGAATAGTTTTAACCGTTTGATTATAAAGCTGTTGCAGATTAATCTTTTCTTCATTATTCATCTTTATTTTCCTCCTTCAATCAAGAATTTTTAATAAGCTAATTGATTAATTCTTTCCATCACTATGCGGGCAATCTCTGGATAAGGCATATCTTTACCAAAAGAAATCTTCTTACCAAAGTGTAAGGAGATCTTAGTTAAACGGATAAATTTGGCGTTCTTAGGCAGTGCTCTATCTGTGCCATGAATAAAAACCGGAACCACCGGCACATTTAGTTTTGCGCTTAAAAATCCAATTCCGGAATAAGGCTTAAGCTTATACCCATCAAAGCGACGACTTCCTTCGGGAAATAAAACTAAAACCATACCTTTCTTTAGGCGTCGCATTGCCTCTTTTATTGCCGATAAATCCGCAGAGTCTCTTTTCACGGGAAAAGCACCTAATAAAGAGATAAACCGGGAAAAGACAGGATTCTCAAATAATTCCTCCTTCGCCATAAAATTTAATCTCCTTGAACAGGCCACCCCTAAGACGATTGGGTCTAAATAACTGACATGATTACTGGCCAGAATGAACCCTCCCTCCTTAGGAATATAATCCTTGCCGTATATCTCCAGGCGAAAAAGAAGCTTAAATAAAAATACTGCGATTGGCTTTAGAAAAGAGTAAAGCATTTATAACCAGGAATCGAGAATCATTTTACCCAAAGAAAGCAATTGCCTTGCTTTTTTTATACTCTTTGCCTCAGAATAAAGCCGGACCATTGGCTCAGTACCCGAGACGCGGAACATTAACCAGCTTTCATCCTCGCAGATAAGCTTTAGTCCATCGTAATCTTTTACCTGGATAACCTTTTTACCTAATAATTCCTGAGGGAGATTATCTTTTTTTAACTCTATTGGCCTGTCTAAACTTAAATCCTGACGCAGATAATAATACCTGCCAAACCTTTTTTCCATCTCATTTACGATCTTTAAAATATCTTTATTGCGATAAACCATCATTTCAATAAGCAAAAGTCCTGCCATGATTCCGTCGCGTTCCGGGATATAACCTTTTACCCCCATTCCACCTGCCTCTTCTCCACCTACTAATATATCTTGGCTCTGCATAAGATTAGAGATGTATTTAAAACCTACGGGTGTCTCATAGAGTTTTACATTTAAAGCCTGGGCGATATGGTCGATAAGGGTACTGCCACAGATGGTCTTAACGATCCCACCAGAGAAACCTTTATCCTCAGCTAGGTGTAAGGCAAGCAATCCTAAGATCTTTTGCGGATGAATAAATATACCGCCCGGAGCTACCGCCGCAATTCTATCACCATCTCCATCTAAGGCGATCCCGATATCGAACCTTTCTTTTTTAAGCTTTGTTTTTAATTCTTTTAGATTCTCCTCGATGGGTTCGGGTCTAATCTCCCCAAAAGCAGGATTAATCTGGTTATGGATAAATTCTAATTTTATCACGGTTCCTTTAAGTATCTGGGCAATAATACCATCGCCTGCACCATACATTACATCTACTAAAACCCTGAATCTTTTATTTCTTATTCTTTTTAAATCAATATAATCACGGATAAATCTTATGTAATCAGAAAGAAAATCCTTTCTGATTATCCTTTTTCCTGCCTCCTGAGGGTCTTGCTTTATGGGATGTTTACCTAATAAGGCCTCAATCCTCTCAGTTACCTCTGCAGGCGCAGCTCCACCTGTAGATAGTTTTATCTTAAAACCATTATATTGATAAGGATTGTGGGAGGCGGTAATCATAATCCCTAAATCTAATCTCTTTTGCTTTACCGTGAAGCTTAAACAAGGGGTAGGGATAATCCTATCAGAAAGCAATACCGTAATCCGATTGCTTGCTAATATCTCCGCAACCAATTCCGCAAACTCTTTAGACATAAAACGGGTATCATAGCCTAAGGCAACGGTTTTTGCTTCGCCTAAATAATCTGCAGTGGCTTGGGTAAGGATTCTCAGATTATCAAAGGTGTAGTTATCTGCGATAATCCCGCGAAAGCCATCGGTACCAAACCTGATTTGTTTATTCTGCATCTTTTAACCTCTTAATAGCTAATTTTTTATCCTTTGCCCCAAACAGATAAGAAGCGGAAGCCAAGATATTAGCACCAGCACGGATAAGAAAAGGGGCAACCTTATCATTTATACCCCCATCTACTGCAATATCTCCTTTAAAGATACAGCGTAATCTTTTAATCTTCGGGATCACCGACGAAATAAAACTCTGACCACTAAAACCTGGATTAACCGACATTACCAAAACAAGATCAACCAGATTAAGCACATCTTTAATCTTATCAAGACTTGTCGAGGGATTTAAAGCAATCCCCATCTTTATACCTTTTGATTTTAATTTCTTACCTATTGCTCTTAAACTGGATTTTGAAACAGTCTCAATATGCACTGTAATCATATCACTGCCTGCCTTAATAAAGTCATCAACAAAATACCAAGGATTCTTAATCATTAAATGCACATCCAGAGGAAGCCTGGTAATCTTACGGATATCCTTAATTACCACTGGTCCAATAGTAATATTAGGAACAAAATGCCCGTCCATTACATCGATATGGAGCATATCTACCCCTGCAGACTCTACCTTCTTTATCTCTTCCTTCAAACAACTGAAATCCGCAGATAAGATAGAAGCAGAGACCTTGATCTTCATCTTTTATCGATAAAGCCCCCTTTTTGTAATATATTTAAATACTTTTTCAGGTACTAAATAACGAAAGGAATGTTTTTGTTTAATTGCCTGGCGAATCTGATATCCTGAGATATCTACTGCTCGAATAGGTAAAGTGGTGATATGCGGAGGAAGCTTATCTAAGGGATAATCTGGACGCGTAGCAACAATGAAATTTACCATCTTAAGAATCTCATCTAAGTCCTTCCATTCATTTAAATAATTTAAAAGGTCTGAACCAATAATAAAGTAAAGCTCATCTGAAGGCATAATTCTTTTAAATTCTCTAAGTGTATCAATGGTGTAAGAGCGTCCCTTCCTTCTTATCTCAATATCAGAGACAGAAAAATAAGGATTATTTTTGATGGCAAGCTTTACCATCTTTAGTCTATCCTGTGCAGGGGCGATCTCTTTATTATCCTTATGCGGAGGTAGATAAGTCGGCACAAAGATAACCTTATCTAATTTAAGCTTCTGCCTTGCTTCCTCCGCCAGAATTAAATGCCCTAAATGAATAGGATTAAATGTGCCACCTAATATCCCAATCCTCATCCTTATCTTATAAAGGGACTATTGCCTTGATTTATATCCTTATCTGTCCGTTTCCAAAGACCATATATTTATATGTGGTTAGCTCCTCAAGGGCCATCGGTCCCCGACAGTGTAATTTATCAGTAGAAATCCCGATCTCTGCACCCAAGCCAAATTGATATCCGTCAGTAAAACGGGTAGAGGCATTTACATATACACAAGCAGAATCTACCGCCCGCATAAATTCTAAGGCATTCTGGTAATTATCAGTAACAATGGCATCAGAATGATGTGAACCGTAATTATTGATGTGTTCAATCGCCGCTTTTAAACTATCCACCACCTTTACCGAAAGAATTAAATCTAAATACTCCGTACGATAATCCTTTTCGGTGGCTTTCTTTATGGCTTTGTTCTTGACAATCTTCCGTGTAAGGGCACATCCTCGAATCTCCACATTTGCCTCCATGAATTTCTTAAGCATTCCAGGTAAAAACCTCACCGCAACATCCTTATGCACTAACATCGACTCCATGGCATTGCATACCCCTGGCCTCTGAACTTTAGCATTAAAACATATATTTTCTGCCATATTTAAATCCGCCCATTCATCTACATAGACATGGCAGATACCTTTATAATGTTTTATCACAGGGATGCGAGAAAGCTTAGTTACCCTCTTAATCAAATCCTCTCCCCCGCGCGGGATCACTAAGTCAATATAATCCGTTAAACTTAACAGGATATCTATTGCGCGCCGCTCAGGGATAGTAATGAGATTGATTAATCCTTCAGGAAGCCCTGCTTTTTTTGCCTCATCATTAAGAATCTTAAATATAGTTAGATTAGAATTAAGGGCCTGGCTTCCTCCCCTTAAGATCACCGAGTTTCCCGATTTAAGACAAAGGCCAATACAGTCAGAGGTAACATTAGGACGTGATTCATAGATAATCGCCACTACCCCAATGGGAACCCGCACCTTATCTATCCGCAACCCATTTGGTCGCGTCCAGGATTTTATCAGCTTACCCACGGGATCTTCCGATCTTGCAATCTCCTCTAAAGATTCTGCCATTTGAGTTATCCTTTTTTCATCCAAAATAAGTCGGTCAATAAAGGCAGGGGATAATCTGGCTTGCTTAGCAGAAATAATATCCTTCTGGTTTGCCTTAAGGATATCCTTTGTCTTATCCAGTAGCGCCTTAGCCATTGATTTAAGAGCGTTATCTTTGACTGTGGTGGAGATAAAGATAGTATTTTTTGAAGCCTCTTTAGCTTTTTTAGCTATCTTAATAATTTCCTGTTTTAACTGCATCTTTTAACCTCCTAAAAGGGACAGTCTTACGAACAAATTAAAGAACGTCCCTAAGGATAACCAGGTTGTCGCGGTGGATCACCTCCTTTGGGTAGTAAGTGCCTTTAACCTTCTCTAATTGCTTACTGGAGACTCCTACCTTACCCCGGGCAAATTCCTTGTTTTTCTTATCCGCCACACTGACTACCTCACCTGCCTCAAATCCACCCTCAATGCCGGTTATCCCCACCGAAAGCAAGCTCTTTTTCTCTAACAGAGCCTTCTTTGCTCCCTCATCAACAAAGATCCTTCCTTTGGGTTTAGCGCTGAAAGCAAGCCAAGATTGTTTCGCATCTAAAAAACCCTGCTTAGGAATAAATAGCGTTCCTGCCTCTGCAGGATTGCGCACCGCAGAAAGGATTATACCTTTACTTCTTCCGTTAGCAATCAAACAGGGGATACCCGAATCTACCGCAATGCGCGCTGCCTCTAATTTAGTCACCATCCCACCAACACAGACCTTCTTATCCGTGGGACAGGCTAAAGCCTTTATCTGAGGGGTAATTTCATCTACTATCTGAATTACCTGCTTATTCTTATCTAAAAGCCCTTCCACATCGGAAAGGATGATCAAAAGGTCAGCTAAGATAAGACTGGAAACCAAGGCAGAGAGTCGGTCGTTATCCCCAAATTTAATCTCATCGGTTGAGACCGTATCATTTTCGTTAATTATAGGGATGATATTCATCCTTAAGAGGGTCTCCAAGGTATTCTTGGCATTGAGATAACGTCGGCGATCACTAAAATCATCCCAGGTTAAAAGAACCTGGGCGCAGTTTATGCCTTTATCTTTAAAAACCTGACGATAAACATTCATTAGTTCATTCTGCCCCAAAGCAGCGCTTGCCTGAAGATAAGCTAATTGTTTAGGCCTTTCTTTTAAACCTAATACCGTCATCCCTAAGGCAATCGCACCCGAAGAAACTAAGATGGTCTGTTTCTTTTCTTTAACTAAAGTGGCTATCTCTCCGGCAAGCTGATAGATTAGTTTAAGATCGAATTTACTCTTTTCCGGATAAAAAAGACTTGCTCCTATTTTTATTACGATGCGTTTATAATCTTTTTTTAAACGCATCCAATAACTCCTTAAGCCCTTCTCTTTTTAAGGCTGAGATAGGATAGACCTTCTTTTTAATTACCTTTTTAAATTCCTCCAAATTCTTCTCTGCTCCCTCTAAATCCATCTTATTGGCCACAATAATCTGGGGCTTTCTTGCTACTTCTTTGCTGTAATTGCTTAACTCTTTATTAATAATCTTATAGTCTTGGATGGGGTTGCGACCCTGGCTACCTGAGATATCAATCATATGCACTAAGAGCTTTGTGCGCTCAATATGCCTTAAGAATCTATCCCCCAAACCCTTACCCTGCCAGGAACCCTCAATAAGTCCAGGTATATCAGCGATCACAAAGCTTCGCTCATCCTCTTCTACCACTGCTAAGACCGGAGATTTAGTGGTAAAGGGATAATTAGCAATTAAAGGGTGTGCATTCGAGATTGCGGAGATTAAGGTAGATTTTCCTACATTGGGAAAACCTATCAAACCAATATCTGCGATAAGTTTTAAATCTAAGATTAATTGCCTTTCTTCTCCTTTTTGACCACAGGTTGGTTCAATCCGATGCTGGTTACCTTTGCCACCCTTACCACCATAGGCAACAATTACCGCTTGCCCATCCTTATCTAAATCTGCTAAAATACAATTTGTATAAGTATCCTTTACCATCGTTCCCACGGGAACACGGATTATAACCGGTTCTGCGTCTTTGCCTTTTTTATTTTTGCCTGCGCCGTCAGCTCCATCCTTACCAATGAAGTGGTGCTGGTATTTAAAATCTAAAAGGGTATGCAGATTCCTATCTGCTTTAATGATAATATCTGCTCCTTTTCCTCCATCTCCACCATCAGGAATACCTTTACGTCGGTATTTATCGCGATAGAAACTGCGGCACCCCTTACCTCCGTCACCGGCCTTTACATATATCTTGACATTATCAATGAACATCTCATTTTTTAATAAGAATCTCTTTAATCTTAAGGCGGGTCAGAGATTGACGGTGACCCTTTTTCCAGTGTGAGGATTTACGTCGGCGATACTTGTAAGAGATAACCTTCCTTGCTTTAAAATGCTTTAAAACCTCTGCCTTTACTTTTACATCTTTAACATAGGGCTGTCCGATTAAAATCTGTTCATCTGCGGAAACTAAAAGCACCTTATCCAGAATTATCTCTTCTGCTTCTTTAGCAGATTGTTTTTCTACCTCGATGGTATCGCCAGGCGCTACCGGATATTGTTTTGCTCCAACTTCAATTATTGCATACATTTTTATTCTTTCCCTCCTAAAAGAATAAATAAAATAACCTATTCTAAAAACAGGAATTTATATTATACATGATTAAATAAGTTTGGTCAAGATAAAAAGCGTCTTAAACCTTATATTCACAGAGGCGTTTTATACGTTTAAGCATATTAGGGTGGGTGCTTAAAAGTTCAAAGAGTTTATCAACAAAGCTTAATCTTATAGGTCTGGAACTTAAGGCCTCTAATTCTAAAGGTTCGATTGTGCCACTTCTATCCAGATCTAAATCTTTTAATTCCCTAACTTCTTTTAGTGCGCAAGAAGGGTCATTCACAAAGAAGGCCTTTAGTCCCTCAACCTGTTTTAGGGCATCAGGGTTAATCCGAGAAGAACCATATACAAGTTTATAAAGGCTTGAGGCAAGTTGGGAAGGAGGGTTTCCTAAAAGAACCGAACCTCTATCCGCAAAATACTCGCGGATCCGCGAGGCATAAAGAACTAAAAGATTGGTGATGAAATAAAACAGAAAAGCTACCATGCCTAAGGCAAAGGCAGTATAACCAGTTTGTCTTTCATTTTGCCGAGGCCTATAAAATAAAAATTGCCAGGCAATCCGATACATAACCATGGGAATTACAGAAAGTAAGGTGATGACTAAAACATCGCGATTCTTTAGATGGCTTATTTCGTGTCCTAAAACCGCCTTTAACTCCTCTTTATTCAATAATCTTAGGATTCCTTCTGTAACACAGACCCTACCATCCCTTAAAGACCGACCAAAGGCAAAGGCGTTCGGTAAAGATATATAAGCAATACCCACCTTAGGCATGGGAATCCCTGCAGAATTAGCCAAATCTTCTACTATCTGATAAAGCTGAGGATTATCCTCTCTTTTAATATAGCGAACATGCATCATCCATTCTACTAAATACGGACCAATCATATATTGGATAAACATCATTAGCAAAGATAAAAAAAGGTAAAAATAAAAATTAATGATGCCTAAACTTAAGCCAATCATTACTATTACTGCATAGATTATCCCGAAAAGAACTGTTACCAGAAGATACATCCTTAATTTTAGAGTAAACATCTTAAGAACCACCTCCTCTTATTACCTCAGCAATTATTGTATATTTTATAATCGGATTGTCAAGACTATCGGTATGAACATAGATAAACTGTCTTACTATCCCTGAATATCCCCTTGAATTAAAACTCACCTCTAAATTTATGCTCTCGCCCGGATTAATGACCTTTTTCTCTAATTGCGAAACAGTACAACCACAAGAGGTATTAACCTCACTAATTGTTAAAATTTTATCTGAGTCATTATTTAATATAAAGGTATGTTTTACAATCTCACCTTCTTTTATCTTACCAAAGTCCCATAAAAAAGGATCTTCTTCCTGATTATTCTTTTCTTGGGCAAAGGTCAAAGAAAGAAAAATCAAAAATAAAACAAAACCAAAGATTATAATCTTTAAAAAATGTGCTCTCATCTTTTTGTCTTCAAGGAAGTAATAATAATGGTATGTTTATTTAATTCTATATCTATTAAGGTATTTAGTTCGGTATAATATTGCCTTAAGTTATCAAGATGTAACTTGGTATCTTCTTCTACATTAATGGTCAAGGAATGTAAACTGGCGAGATTTAATTCATTGGTCTTTTTAATCATACTTAGCCAATCGATTAAGACCTTAACCGCCTCTTCCGTAAGCGCCTCTTTTTTAATGGTGTTAAAAATCCTCAGCATAGAAAAATAAGCATCTAACTGTGAAACAGTCATAATTAAGGCATCCCAAAAAGAATTAAGTAAGACTACATCCTTTGAGCTACTTAAGAGCGGTTTTATCAGTTGTGATTCCTCAAAGAGCTTCTGACGTATATTAACTAAAGGATTTTCTAAAGCATAAATATTTAGATTTAATACAAAAATCAAGCATAAAACTAAACCTATAAATCTTAACATCGCTTACCTCCTTATTATTTAGGTAAAATAATCTTAGAGATGGTAATATTACAGCGCGTAATAATGGATTCCTTGGCCTTAGGATTTATCTGATATCTTTCAATAACCAACAGCTTATATGAACCTTCTATATTATACATAAATTCCGCGATCTGTTCCATAGAACCTTCGCAACTTAAGTTTAACTGGTATCTTTTGGTGGTGTCAGATTCCTTTATTCCTGCGGGTCTCATCTCGGAGATATAAATCCCACTTTTGTTAGCTAAGGTCTCCACCTCTTTAAGCAGCGAGGTTATCTCCTCTTCCTCAGATCTTAGTGGACCTAAAAAACCAGAATACTTGTTACTTTCAGCGATTATCCTTTCCTTCTGAGCTAAAAGGCGCAGGTTCTTTTTAATTATTGCCTCTTTCTCCTGAATCTCCTTATCCAAGGCATTTAGCCTTGAAAAAATAGGAAAGATAACCAAGCGATCCAGTAAGGTAAGCGCAACAAAAAAAACTGCGGTATAAAAGATCATCTTTTCCCTTTTAGATAAACGATTAAGAAAATCTCTAAGGTTAAAAAGGTGCATTAATCTGACCCCTTTTCTAAAAGACAACTAATCTCAAAATCAGTTAAGTCTTTAGAGCCCTCTTTTCTTTTAGTGGTATATTTTAGTTTAACTGCCTTAAAGTATCTTGATTTTTCCATCGCGTCAACAAAGGAATAAACTGAAGACATTTTTTCCGAGGTTCCCTTAAGATTAAACCTTCCCTGCAGATCGAAACGGAGATCATCGAGTTGTAATTCCAAAGGCAACAGATTATATATCTCCATCAATACCTCCAAAGAATAACCCCGATTTGCTAAATAATTTCTTATTAGGCTGATCTTGGCAAAATCACCCTGTAGCTTTTTTGCCTCATCTTCTAACTGTTGGTATCTTAAATTTAATTTACTTAGATAAGCGCCCTTAAAATAAATCTTGGTAATTAAAATAAAAAATATTAATACAAATACCGCTAAACTTAAAATACCTGTCTTAACTAAGTCTTTGGCTCTTTCCTTAATCTCCTTCTTTAATCTTATCTCTTCAGGGATAAAATCTACCTTCAATGTTTGCCAATCTAAAAGAGGAGCGATCACAGGAAGAAAGGAAAGATGCTTTGTCTCAAGAAGAACCTTGCGTGCGCGTTCGGAAAGTATTAAATTTTGATAATAAGATGCTATCCGCACAGGAAGGTTTAAGCCTTCCGATAGAAGGGAGCTTAACTGGGCAATATCTTGGATAGCGCCATAAAGGATAGCCAGCTTAGGTATTCTTTCAATATCTTCGCTCTGATAAGATTCAAGGGATCTTTTTGCTTCTTCTATAAACCGGCTAAAATATCTCTGACCTTCCTGACTAATATGCTGAGCCCCAATCGGTATATTTCGAATAAAGATGGGTCTGTCTTTAAGAACTATGACAAAATCAGTAAAAATCTCATCAATGTGAATAAGGTTAATGGGGGCATCTTGAGCTTCTTGTTGAAAAGGTTTAAATAAAAGTCCACTAAAAGCCTCGGCAGCAAAAAAGGTTTTCTCTACATTAAGCCCTGCTTTTTCCAATAAATAATACTGCCTTTTTAAATTACTGCGGACAAGGATGACCAAAAGTACCTTGGTATAGCTTTGTTTAAATATGCCGATATCAATATAATCTACGATAATCTCCTCCTTTGAATAAGGGGTGTGCCTACCTGCTTGAAGATTTATAATCTGATGGATCTCATAGGGATTGGTAGAAGGAATCTCAATATTTTTAGTGATTACTAGATTAGAAGATATAATGTTGGCGATATAAGGTTTGTTTGCTTTAAATTCTAAAAGACAATCTGAGATTAACCTGGCAATCTCTATATCGGATAGACCACTGATATTACGATAAGTCAAATTAAGCAGTTCTTTTCGATTAGGATAAACCCTTAAATGAGACATCTTTAAGGTATGGGTGCTAAGGTCTATCCCGACTAAATCCCTGCTTATCTGAGAAAAAGGATTTATCATTTTAAAGTCTAATCTAAACATCAAAACTCCTGCCAAAAAAGAATCCTACCACTATTAGCCTCCACTACCACCTCTATCTCTTCAGTGACATTTTTCTTATTAATTAAATGCGAGCTACTTTTAATCAGAAAGGTATTTGATTTAGTAGTAAGATATCTTTGGACAATCTGATTAACTTCTCTGAGCTCACCACTGCTTAGGTTATAAATTTGACTTAAAATAGATAAAATCTCTGCTTCGGATTCAAAGACATTATCATCCTCTGTGCCTTCAAGGTTATCTTTGCCGGCGCGAAAATAAATGATCCTTTCTACTAAATCTGCCGATAAACCTAAAGCCAGAAGCACCGCTTTAGAAGCGGTATTAATATTTATTCTACCATTACCATAAATAGTTATATAGGGCTTTATTTTTTCCAGGAGTTCTTCGGTAAAACCTTTAACTAAAAGAAGCTCGGGTAAAACCTCAAACTCTGCATCTTTTGCTTCATAAGGATACTTTAAACTCAGATAATAAGGGTCTTCCGCATCATTTAAGGGTAAGGTTAATTCTTTATCGGGGTCGCGCCAGTCAATAATTGAGGCGCTTAATTCCTCTGCCTCGCTTTCACTTAAACCTGCTATTATCCTAAAAAAGCGCTTCATCACCGAAAAATCTGCCTTATTTATATTTATCTTCCTTTCTTCATCAACCAAGCCCCAGTATGTTCTTAAGAGACCTTCAGTACCACTTTCATATTGATAACTTACACTAAAAACCCCTGTTTTTAAGCTTATCTCCTTAAATAAAGAAGGGTTATTATTCAAGGTATCATTTAAGCAATAGTATGATTTAAAGGGATATTTTTTAATCTGAGCAAGGGCGTATTTTATCCCTGCCTCAGAAAGAAATCTTAATTGCTGTTTCTGTTCTATCCTTTTGATTAAGGTCAGCTTCTGTCTTATATTATAACCTAGATATACACTGAAGGTACTTAAAAGACATAAAGTCCACAAGCTTAAGATAAGGATGCTGGCAGTCTTTTTCTTAAAAAAACTAACCTGAAACCGGTACATTAACTGTGCGTATAAAGCGTAAGATTTGCTTTCCATTATCAAAATCAAATGCTATCCTTATTGCCAGAGGCAGATTCTCCTTTATTGGCCAATCCTCAAGCCAAAAATATTCTTTTTTGTCTTTATCATAAAAATAATATTGGAGTTTAAATTTTTTTACATAGTTTAGGCTCTCCTGCCAAAGGTCCTCTTCATAATAAAGTTGGCTGAAGTTAAGCCTTTTTCTTACCAGGCGTTCTTCATCTTTATCATAATAATAAATCACCTTGCCTACAGTAGTTTTTTTCAGGCTTGGACTTTTTACTAAGGTGGCGAATTCAAGAAGATCATTTTTACCCACAAAATCAATCCCTTTAAACTTAAAGGCATTTCTTAAATCAAGAAGGAACTTTTCAAAAAAGATTAACACCTCTTCTTCCTCCTTTGCCTGGTTTAGTCTTTGCCAGAGTCTTAAGCCATTACTTAAGGTAGCGTAGATCGCTAAAGAAATTACTACTACTAACCCTGAGACAATGAGTATCTCAATCAGGGTAAATCCTTTTTTATTCTTCTTTTTTATAAAACACATAGGTATCTCTTAAAAGCTCTATCTGTCTTTTTCCTTCCTTCCAGAAAAGGGTTAAATTTATCTGATATAAGTTTGTCAATGTATCCATTAAATTATAAGATAAATCCCAATTAAAATTTTTATAAAAATGATGGGTTCCTTGAGGCTGAACTGAAAAAGAATCGCCTAAACGCATCAGGCCATCTTGAACCTCCCAGAATTTTTCTTCTAACCAATTAACTACCCTAAGATAATTGGTGTAGTAACTGTAGCTATCTAAAAGGGTAAAAAATGATTCGTAGATTAAGATAAGCCCCAAAGCTAAGATACAGGTAGCTACCATAACCTCAAGGAGACTAAAGCCTTTAATCCCAATTCTTAACATCATCTGCGCTTACTATACCGTCCCTTCCTAAAGAATACAGATCATAATCTGCCCGATACTGGCCGGGGCATTTATATTGATATGGCCTTCCCCAGGGATCGATGGGTTTTTTCTCTAAATAGGGACCTTGCCAGTTTTTCGCGGAGGAGGGTTTGGTAAGTAAAGCATCCAGTCCCTCCTCAGTAGTGGGAAAGGTGCCATTATCCAGCTCATACATCTTTAAGGCAGTAGCGATATTTGACTCTATATCTGCCTTGGCAGCAGTAACCCGTGCCTGCTCTCCCCTTCCCGTAAGGCGGGGCATAACCATAGCTACCAAAGCACCAATAATTATTACCACCAACATTAATTCAATTAAGGTAAAGGACCTCTTCATCTTTTTACCTCCTTATCATCTTCTATTTCAAATAGAGCCTGATTTGGCAGGTGATATAACCCGGTTATAATTTTTCTAAATAATCTCGCCATCTATCTTCTAACTCCTGGATACTGCGCAGATATGTAGGATAAACAGATTTTAATGCCTCCTCCAAACCTTTTCCATCACGCAATTGCCTGCAGAAATGGGCAAAATTATCTGAACCAAATCTTTCAATTAAGAAACCTACTAACGAGACTGACTGAAGGTAATAGGTATCCACCAGAACATTTCCACTTACCAATAAGGTTCCCTGTTTACCATCACGCATCCGAATAGAACGGATATAGATGCGGTCGGTGGTCTTAACCGTACGGATATCTAACTTCATCATATCCTCTAAGGAGATTAAAAGATCCTGCTCAAAAAGGCGTTTAATTATTCTTTTGTATTCCTTTCTTTTTTCTGACTCTGACCATTGAGCAACGCCCTCATCTAACCATAAAGGTATCTCGCCTTTAAAACCCACAAAATCGCGGAAGATAAGATGTGCCATCTCATGGGGTAAAAGCGAATCTAAAAAACCTTCATTCCAGACATAACTTATAATCTGTTTATTCTTATAGTCAGCTACCCCTTTCGTCCATTCAGGTTGGCCGGTCGCTTTAAGGTAAGAGTTATGATCCGAATAAAGATAAATCTTAACCCTTTTCTCCCAAGTCCAGAATTCGGAATATCTGGGATAACCTAAGTCCTGGGCAATCTGGGAATAGTATTTCTCCGCTTTATCTAATACCTCCTTTGCAAATTTCAAGAAATCCTTATCCTTCGAAAAAAAGACACGAAAGTGCTGGCTATTTAATTCCTGCCATTCCTGGCAAAAACCAGAAGATAAAAACAGAACACTACAACAAAAAGTCAAAATACCAATCAGTCTTTTAAACATTCTATAAAAAGGTTGGTCTTAGATAGCTGTGGCAATCTTGGTCAGAACGCTTAATTGAAGATAAGCTAGATCAAAAGGTTTCATAATATAATCAAAGGCACCTAAACGCATTGCCTCTTTTGCCTTTTCCTCATCAGCAAAAGCAGTAATCATAATCACACCGATATCCTTATTTATTTCTTTAATCCTGCGCAACAGATCCACCCCATTTATATCAGGCAGACGAATATCCAGAAGAACCAATTTTATATTCTGTTTTTTCTCCTCAATAATTTTAAGCGCTTCCTGGCCTGTACTGGCTGATTCTAGTTGGGTAAAGCCTTTGCTACTTAAGAACTTTCTTAGAAAATCCCTGACAATATTATCGTCATCGACAATAAGTATCTTGCTTTCTTTATTCTTCTCCATTAGTTCCCTCCTTTATACAGCTATCAAATTGGTCAGAGACATTTTTTTGACCTTCGCAGTGCTTCCAGTTGAATAATCTTGGTAAGTAGTACTAACTCAAGGTAGAATAGATCAAAGGGTTTAATAATGTAATCGTAGGCGCCTTCCTGCATTGCCTCTTTAACCTTTTTCTCATCAGGATAACCGGTAATCATAATTACCGCGGTATCCTTATTTATCTTTTTAATCTGACGCAAGAGCTCTATCCCATCCATTCCAGGCAGTTTTACATCCAGAAGGACCAAGTTAAATTCTTCCTTTTGTATTGCCTTAAGTGCCTCCTGTCCATTTTCTACTGTCCGGACATTTGTATAGCCCTTTTTTTTCAGAAACAATCTTAAGAAATCCCTTATGCTCTTTTCATCATCCACAACCAAGATCTTGGTCTTTTTTATTTTATCTTGCTTCTGCATTCCCTTCTCCTTTTTTCATCTTCACAAACCCTTTTCCTTCCTTACCCTTTCTATCTCCTGAAATATCTTTTGTATCTCAAAGGGCTTATAGAGGCAACCACTTACCCTATCCTGAATCTGCTCTGCCTTCTCTGGATGCCCGGTAATCAATACGATGTCCAGATCTTTTCTTATCTGGCGCATCTTTGAACAGAGTTCAATTCCCGTGGTATCTTTTAAAATAATATCCAGAAAAACCAAATCAAATCCATCCTCCTCTATCTTCCTTAGGGCATCTTTTCCTGTGTTTACCATAGTAATATCGTATGGTTTATCTTTTAGCAAATTTTTAAAAAAATCCAAGATCTCTTTATCATCATCAACAATCAAAATCTTAAGTCTTCTGGTTGGATATTTCTCCTGCGCAGACTTAAGAATAGAAAGCATCTGGTTAATATCAAAGGGTTTTTTTAAGGAGGCAAATGCACCTTCTTTCATTGCTTTCTCTAATAAATCATCCACCGCATAACCGGTCATCATCACATATCTTGCCTGGGGATTTATCTTCCTCAGTTCTATAAGCGTCTGTACACCATCCATCTTGGGCATCCGCACATCCAAAAAAACCAAATCAAAACTTTCTTTTTTGGCTTGCTCAAGCGCAGAAAACCCGTCCTCCGCGGTTTTTACCTCTAAATTTTCCAAACTTAACAGTCGAATTAAAAAATCCCTGACCACCTTCTCATCATCTACTACCAAGACCTTGATGCTCTTTTTATCAGCCATTTTTGCCTTACTTCTTAAGAAACTACCCTTAAAACCTCCTCTAAGGTAGTAATACCCTTCATTACCTTATCATAGCCATCCTGCTTAAGGGTTATCATACCAGCTTGCTCAGCTGCCTGTTGAATCTCAATAGTAGGACGGTTTTTTGTGGTGAGTTCTCTTAAATGCTCATTCATTACCAAGACTTCAAAGATACCGACCCTACCTTTGTAGCCAGTATGCCGGCACTGAATACAACCTTTGCCACGATAAAGGGAAATCCTATTATCTTTGTCTAAACTTAATTTATTATATACCTCTTCCTCAGGTTGATACTGTTGTTTACAATTAGAACAGATAACCCTTACCAATCTCTGGGCTAAGACACCAATAAGACTGGAGGCGATAAGAAATGGTTCAACCCCCATGTCAATCAAGCGAGTAATCGCCCCAGCAGCATCATTAGTGTGTAAACTTGACAAAACCAGATGTCCTGTCAGTGCTGAGCGGATAGCAATCTGGGCGGTTTCTGTATCCCTTATCTCACCGATCATAATAATGTCAGGGTCCTGTCTTAAGATAGAACGCAAACCATTGGCAAAGGTAAAATCTATCGCAGTATTTATCTCTGCCTGGTTTATCCCCTCCAAAATATACTCCCGCGGGTCTTCTAATGTAACAATATTTTTATCCCGCGAATTTAATCTACTCAATGCGGCATACAAGGTTGAAGTCTTGCCACTTCCCGTCGGTCCGGTAACCAGGATTATGCCGTATGGTTTCTTAATCATAGACTCAAATTTCTTAAGAGCCTCTTCTGAGAAACCTAATTTATCTAATGTTAAAAATGCCGTGGAACGGTCAAGTATGCGGATCACCACCTTCTCGCCAAAGGCAAGCGGTAAGGTGGAGACCCGAAAATCTACATCTCGCTGTCCCACGCGCATATAGAAATGTCCATCTTGTGGTCGACGTGACTCCACAATGTCTAACCTTGAGATAACCTTGATACGACAGACCATCGGCATATGTATTTCTAAAGGTAAGGAAAATACATCGTGCAGAACTCCGTCAATCCTTAAACGCACATTCACTTTTTTCTGAGTGGGTTCAATGTGGATATCGCTGGCCCTATCTTTTAGGGCCTGATAGATAATCAGATTTACCAACTTTATTATGGGTGGCTCTTCCACAATTTTCTGAACGCGATTAGCATCAGATATCTTTTCAATATTAAAATCCATGCCTTTTAAATTTTTAATTATCTGCTCTAAAGAAGCCCCGACATTATAATTATGGTCGATAGCCATCTTAATCTCATCTTCGCTGGCCATTAATGTCTGGATATCACATCCGGTAACAGCCCTTACTTTGTCTATGGCAATCACATCCGAAGGGTCGGCTATCGCCACAGTTAAAGTATCCCTTACCCTAAAAAGGGGAATTACCTTGTACTCTCTAGCTAATTCTTCGGGAATAGATTTTAATGCCTCCGGATCGATAATATAATTACTCAGGTCAATCATAGGGATATTGCTGCTTAAGTTAGACATCTTGCCTCCTGAAAAATTCTTTAATCTTATTTAAGAGTTCGTCTGACTCAAAGGGCTTGGTCAGATAACAATCCGCACCTACCTTCTCTGCCCACTCCTTATCCTCCTTCTGACTTAGGGCGGTAAGTATAATTACCGGTATAGAACGATACCGCTCATCAAATTTTAAGAGCCGACAAACCTGATAACCATCCATACCCGGAAGCATCAAATCCAGGATAATCAAGTCCGGAGAATCTGATCTTGCTCTTTGATAGGCGGTGTTTCCATCAGAGGCAGTGATAACCTCATACCCATTGGCTTCCAGACGCAGTCTAATCATATTTAAGATATCCGGCTCATCATCAACAACCAAAATCTTTTTCTTAATTTCATTCATAAGCGACTCTTATTTTGTTAAATCCAGTGCCTTATCTATCTTCTCAAGCAACTCGCTGGGTTCAAAAGGCTTGATAATATAATCTACCGCTCCTGCCTCAATAGCCTTTTCTACCATTTCCTTCAAATTAGAGGCACTAAAAATAATAATAGCAATCTCCCGCGTTTTGGGATTAGATTTTAATCTTCTACAGACCTCAACGCCATGGCTATCAGGTAATAGAATATCCAAAAGGATAAGGTCAGGGGCTTCTTCCTCTGCCATTTTTAATCCTTCTTGAGCAGTATATGCCTCAAAGCAGGAAAAACCGCTTGCCTGAAGACGCAGTTTCGCCATCGCTGCCACATCCTCCTCGTCATCAATAATCAGTATCTTCTTTGGCATTTATATAGGTAAGGTAAAACTGAATTTGCTTCCTTTGCCTAATTCGCTTTCAACCCAAATCCTTCCACCGTGTCTTTCTACAATACCCTTGCATATGGGAAGCCCCAATCCTGTGCCCTTAGGAGTCCTTGAACCGCCAAGACGGGATACCTGATAAAACTTGTCAAATATCTTTTCTAAATCCTGATGGGGAATGCCCAGGCCTGTATCAATTACATCCACCTGAATAAAATCTTTTAATACCCCTGCCCTAACCGTAATCCGACCGCCAGCAGGAGTAAACTTTACAGCATTACCTACTAAATTGGTAAGCACCTGAGTAATCTTATCCGGATCAAGATTAATCTTAGGCAAATCAGAGGCAATCTCTGCGCCTAGGATGATTCCACTTGCCTCCGCCATATCCTGGAAGAGGCGTAGAACCTCATTTATTAAACCTGTTATATCGGTGGGTTGTTTGTTTATCTGAATCTTCCCTGCCTCAATGCGTGAGATATCTAAAAGCTCAGAGATCATCCGGTTTAAACGGTCGATATTGCGCTTGCTAACTAGAAGACATTCCTTTTGTATCTGATTTAATTCACCGGCAATCCCGTCTAAAAGATTGTCTATTGCTCCTTTTAAGGCGGTTAAGGGCGTACGCAATTCGTGGGAGACTACTGAGATAAAATCCGACTTCATCTGGTCAATCTCTCGCTCCCGGGTAACATCCTTTAAAAGGATAACTATCCCTAATGATTTACCTTCATCATCCTTAATGCACATCGCCTGACTATTAATGATGCGCGGATAGGGCTTATCTAAATGTATATCAAAAGATTTTTTTTGCACTTTCCTTATCTCCTCCAGCGAACCTAATAAATCCAGATTTTCGCCTATCATCTCTCTGGCTGCAGCATTGAAGATAACCAGCTTATCCTGCTCATCGAACATCACCACACCTTCAGACATACCCTCCACCATTACCTTCATCTTACTTTTCTCTCCAGCTAACACCGCCTGTAGTTTCTCAATGGAAAAAGAGGCCTGGGTGGCTAAGGTATAAAAGAGTTTTATCTCATTATCGGAATAAGCGATATCCTTTGTGCTTGCCACATTTAAAAGCCCTACCACCTTATCTCCCGCAAACAAAGGTACATCAAAGGAAGATTTTATATTCTGGTATGAACCTTCATCATTTAATATATCACCTTTTAAATCAAGTGTAATCTGATCTTCAGTAATTGGCTTTGCCCTTAAGCTTCTCAATGTATTTATCACCTTGCGTTTTATCTCTTCCACAATCCTTATCGGCAGGGAATGGGCGATATGGATGCACATCTTTGCTTTTTTCTCTTCCTCAAGGATAATCAAAGAGGTACAGATATCATAATCAAGAAACTTGTTTAAAGAATTCATTATAATTCTTAAGAAATCATCGTAGTTTAAGGTATAACTGATGCTGTTGGTTATATCGTAAAGTATAGATAATTCAAAAAGCCGTTGCTTTAATTCTTGCGCTAGTCGTTTATTCTCTTCAACTAATGTATCTATATTAGTCATTATTTATGATCTGCTTCGTCTTCTTGTGGATTAAAAATCTATAGGTAGTTATTCGGTGACCAATTCTATTAAACAGAAATCCTGCCTGAGCGCAAAAGAAAATCGGTAAATTCAGCCAGGTTTATCTCGGTAAATTCTATTCCTGCGTAATAATAGCCGGGTCTGTCTTGTAGAACCTTATTCCAGATTACCTTACCGGTTGCCTTAAAGGCCTCATTATAACCAGGAACCCTAATCAGAAGTTCTAATAAACAACCAGGAGGAAGTTCTCCCTGGGTAATAATCCTTATTCCATCCGGGGAGATATCCTTACTTAAAGAGTGGATAAAGGGTGCTTCTTTCTCTTTTAATCTATAATCCACCTCCAGCGCCACCTCTAAGCGCTGGTAGACTCTTCTTTCTGGTAAGCCTTCCTTTGTCAGAACAGACGCCTTACTCTCCTGCAAGACCTTATTAATTGCTGACTTTATCTGATTGATATCCTCAAAGGGCTTTCTTAAACAAAATATTCCGGGTGACTTACATTTATCAAATAGATATGTCTCTAAGGCATAACCGGTCATAAAGATACATCTTAAATCCAGATCAATCTTCTTAAGTTCAGTAAAAACCTCCAGACCGTTCATCTTAGGCATGCGAATATCCAGAAAAACCAAATCAAACTTTTCTTCTTTCACTGCCTCAATTGCTTCCAACCCATCATTAGCAGTCTTTACCTCTATGCCTTCTAACCTCAAGAGCCGAGCTAAAAAATCCCTGACCACCTTCTCATCATCTACTACCAAGACCTTTAAGGTTCTTTTATCACTCATATCTCTTTCTTTTCTTCAAAGATAGGCAGGGAGAGCTTAAAGGTCGTGCCTTCGCCTAATTTGCTTTCTACCTCAATACTGCCTTTGTGATCCTGGATAATCCGGTAGACCACCGCCAGACCCAAACCGGTTCCCTCCCCTACCTCCTTAGTGGTAAAGAACGGTTCAAAGATCCTCTGTCTAGTCTCATCTGAGATACCAATACCGGTGTCAGAGATAAAAACATTTACTCTTTGGTTTTTTAGGTCCTGCTCTGTTCTTATAGAGATGGTTCCGCCTTGCGGACCGGATTTCTTCTTGATTGCCCACTGGGCATTAGTGATAATATTCATCACTACCTGCTGAAGGAGCTGAGGGTTGCCTTGGAGTAGGGGAAGTTGTGGGTCTAAGTTGGTCTGGATAAGGATATTCTGCAGTCTTAACTCATGGCTGACCAAGTCAACTACCCGTTCTACCACCTCATTCATTGAGACCCGCTGTTGATCCTGGCGGGAGGCACGGGAAAAATCTAATAATGACTGGGTTATCTTCTTACAGCGCATGGCTGCTTCTTCTATTATATCCAGGATCTCTTTAAGTTCGCTAGAAGATATGCCTTCAGGTTTTGCCTCCATCTCCATCTTCAATAACTGCACATTGTTTAAGACACCGGTTAAGGGATTGTTTATCTCATGGGCAAGGCCAGCAGCAAGCTGGCCTAAAGAAGCCATCTTGGCGGTCTGGATGAGTTCTTCCTGGGTCTGTTGGAGTTGTTCTAAGGAGTTTAACAGCTCTTCTTCAATTGCCTTGCGTTCCTCTATCTCTTTGCTTAATTCATCCCGCGAGACCAAGGTTTTTTGTAAATTTTGAATCATTAAATTAAAAGAATCGCTTAGTCTACCTATCTCATCTTGCGATTTAAAATCTATCTGTTTTGAAAAATCTCCCTTGGCGATTTCACTAGTTAAAGCGGTAATTCTTTTTAATGGAAAGGAGATATATTCTGCTAATTTAGTCAAGACAAAGGCAGCGATAATAAATACGCAGAGAAAGATTATTCCTACTATTTTTTTAAGCGTATTCGGAGCCTTCATAAAATCAGCATAAGATAAACCAGCTAGAACAGACCAGGACAGGTTTTTCAGCGGAACATAACTGACCAGTGCATCAATACCCATAATAGAAGCCCTGGTAAAACCGCTCTTTAAACTAGTAGCATTAAATAATAATTCCTCAAAATTCTTCCCTTCACCGTTAAGCTTAATTAAAAGTCTATCCTTTTCAGGACAGGCAAGAAGGTTTCCTTCCTTATCAATTATAATTATAAAGTAAGACTTATCCTTTATATGCTCATAAATAAGCTGATGTATATCAGAAAGTAAAACCTCGGCTACCAGTACCACCAGAGGGTTATCCCTAAAATAAGAGGTTCTTGTTATCATCAATTTAATAGTTGGGATTCCTTTTAAGCTTAAAGAAAGTTCTACCTGAGGAGCGATGACTATCTGATTAACCTTTTCTAAGGCCTGCTTAAAATAAGGGTTATTAGAGAGATCCTCCTCTTCCTCCGATAACCTACCCTCTATTAATTTTACCTCTTGCTTTCCCCTCATATTAAAAATCCCGATTACGGGAAAACCATGTTTTAATCTGTTAAAATAATCATAAAGGATATCCTTATTTCTCATCAGGAAATATTCATCTATAGCTATATTATTTATAATTAGACCCATTGCCTTTGCCCTTTCTAAAAGATAATATTGAATACTCTCATTTATAATATCACTAATATGATGCAATCTGTCCTTTTCTGTCCGGAAAAGATACTCTCTCAATAGCCAATAAGAGCTAACCCCTAAGAATAAAATAACCCCAATCAGTAAGATAAAATTTAAGAAAAATATCCTCTCTTTTATACTTTTAAAAATCATAAATTTAATTTATATTAGTTTAAGGTTATATCTTTTTTTCTTTATAGATAATGGCTTTGTTAATCTCTTTTAATAGCTTATCAAAATCGTAAGGTTTTGTAAAGTAATTAATTACACCTAATCTATAAGCTTTTTTTATATCCTCGATACCCGCTAATCCAGAGACCACAATAATCGGGATATTTTGAGTCTCTTTATCCTGGTTTAACATCTCGCATATCTCCAGTCCACCTAAATTCGGCATCAACAGATCCAGAATGATCAAGTCGGGTTTAAAGCCCTTAATTCTTGAGGTTACCTCCTTGGCTCTTTGCGCGGTCTCCACCTCAAAACCAGCAAGAACCAATAATCTTTTCAAACTGGTTAAGACTGTTTCATCATCATCAGCAATAAAGATTTTCTTTTTTTCGGACATAACTATAAAGCGTCTTATAAAGAAAAAACTTAGCCTTTTTATATAATTTTTACCGCGCCATCACATTGATCTGAAAGATAGGCAAAAGCATGGCAATCACAATAAACCCCACTATTAAACCCATACCCAGGATTAGCAACGGTTCAAGTAAAGATAAAAAAATCCTTATTGTCTCCTCGGTGTCGCCCTCATAGGCCTGAGCAACCTCAGCTAAGGAATCAGCCAGTGCTCCTGACTCCTCTCCCACAAGTACAAGATTACTCATAAAAGAAGGAAATAAAGCTGAATTCTTAAGGCTCCTGCCAAAGGAGCCACCTTGTTGTAAATCCTTAGAGCTTTTTAGAAGCTCCTGCTTAAGCAGGGCATTCCTTAAAACCGGTATAGCTACCTCAATTGCCTTTAATATGGACAGGCCATTTTTAAGTAAAAGCTCCAATGTTCGGCTAAAACGGGCAAGCTCATTTTTCAGGATAAATCCTCCTAATATAGGAATTCTTAATTGCCAGCGCGCTAAGGATAATCTACCTGATTCAGTCATCGCCTGACGCCTAAGCATCAAGATAATCATCCCTAAGATAATGATTAACCAAAGACCCCAATCCTTAAGAGTTTTACTTACCCAAAGTAAGAGCTTAGTCGGTAAGGGTAATTCTTCTTGCAGATTAGCAAATATACTCATCAAACGAGGCATCACAAAGGTAAGCATAAAGATAATGGTGGCTATTCCGACCACTGCCATCAAGAGAGGATAAACTAAAGCAGTGCGCAAACGCTGGAGAATCTCCTCTTGTTTTGTGCGATAATCAGCAATCTTTAAAAGAACCTCAGTGAGGGTACCGCTATCTTCTCCAGAACGAATCATAGCCACATAAAGAGAAGGGAAAACCTGAGGGAATTCCTCTAAGGAAGCAGAAAAGGTCGCTCCCTCATTAAGTCGATCATGGAGCCGTTTAAGAAGATTGTTTAAAGGGATACTCTCTGATTGTTCCTTTAGGATATTGATACTGGTAAGGATAGGAACACCTGCTTTTAAGAGGCTGGCCAACTGTCGAGTAAAAACAGTAATCTGTCTGGGCTTTATCTTACCCAATAAGCGAAAAGGAGCAGGCTTAGGAGTAAGCCCTTCTTTGACTAAATGAAGGCTTATGGGAAGATAACCTATCTGACTGAGTTTCTCTACTGCCTCATTCTCATTTAATGCATCTATCTCTCCTTCCACCGTATGTTGCGGATCTTTTTTTGCGCGATACTTATAGATAGGCATAAATTATCTTACCTCCGCCTCTACATATCTATCTAACCTAGACCTTTGTGCGCCCGTGATATCTAAGAAACAGACCCCGATCTCATATTTGTCATCCCTGGTCATCTCTGTTCTTACCACCCTGGCTAAGCAATCGACCGGGCTTTCTCCATCAGGAAGCTCTATCTTAAGCTCAAGCACCTCCCCTACAGGTAATGCCTCGGGAGAGATAAAAAGCAATCCCCCTGCTGAGATATTCTTGGTAATACTGATCTGCTCAGACGAGACCCCCCGCTTAATTAATTCTTCTTGAGCCTTAAAGATACGGTAACTTATAAGGATACGGCTATCCAGACGTTTATAAATCCTTTTCTCTAATTCCCTTCCTGCAGAAGAAACTCCAGGATAATAGACAGAGGTGGCTTTTTCTACCTCTTCCTCCTGGGGGGTAACCTTCATTACCTCTTCAGGAGGGGTAATTCCCGCAATCACCTTCTGCCAACCATCCTGTCTTAAGGTATGCATCCCTTCGGAGATAGCGCTCTTTTTGATTTGGTTGGAAGGGGTCTTTTTTAAGATTGAATCCTTGATAGTCTCATCCACTAAAAGTATCTCATATATCCCGGTTCGACCAAAGAATCCTGTAAAGTTACAATTTGGACATCCCCTTCCCCGATAGATCCTTACCTCTTCCAGTGATTTAATCCCTAAGTCCTTAGCAATCATTATCTTTAATTCTTGAGGTGCTGCCTTGTCTTCATATTTACATTCTGGGCAAATCAAACGGATCAAACGCTGAGCAATAAACGCCTCTACACTGGAAGCCACCAAATATGGTTCAATCCCAATATCTAATAAACGCGTAATCCCGGAGCTAGCATCATTGGTATGCAGGGTAGAAAATACAAGATGCCCGGTTAAGGCAACGCGGATGGCGGTCTCTGCAGTCTCTAAATCCCGCGCCTCACCGACCATCATCACATCAGGATCATGTCGTAGGGCACTGCGCAGGCCACGCGCAAAATCCAAGCCGATCTCGGGATTAACCTGGATCTGGGTAATCCCCGGCATCTCATATTCAATAGGGTCTTCAATGGTAATAATCTTTCTTTCCTTGGTATTGATCTTGGCTAAACAGGCATATAAGGTAGTGGTCTTTCCGCTTCCCGTAGGCCCGGTAACAAAGATAATCCCATGAGGTTTTTTAATCAGATTCTCCAATATCTGTAAGTCCTGCTTGGATAAACCTAACCTCTCCAAACTAAAGAGCATCTGAGTAGGAAGGATTCTAATTACTACACTTTCTCCAAAAGGGGTAGGTAAGGTTGAGATCCTTAAATCAAGAATCTGCTCCTGAACCTTTACCACTGCCCGACCATCTTGGGGGAGCCTGCGCTCTACAATATTGAGATTAGACATAATCTTTATGCGCGAGATAATCGCCCCAAGAAGATTTTTAATTTCTGTAGGGACATTAGTATCATAAAGAACCCCATCTATCCGATAACGAATGACCACCCCTTGGCGATAGGGCTCGATGTGTATATCGGTAGCACGTTTTCTGTAGGCTTCAAGGATTATTTGATTTACTAATTTTATTACCGAGGCATCCTCAGCCAACCTTTCGATGTCTTCAATCTTCTCTAAGGAGAGGTTGCTTGTTTCGGCAAAAGGGATCCGTTCAATAATCTTTTCCAATGTCTCCTGAGCAAGACCATAGTATTTAGTTAAACTATCGCGGATATCTGCGGAAGAAGCAAGCACAAGCTCAATATCATAACCTAATTGAGTGCGAATCTCATCCTGAACCTTAATATCTAAGGGTAAAGAAACAGCAATGATCAAGGTGCGTTCTTTAATCTGTAAAGGAATAAATTTATAATAAAAAGCAACCTTAACCGGAACCTTATCTATGACTGATTTCTCTATAGAGATATTCTTAAGATCAATAAAGGGTATCTTAAGCTGTTCACTAAAAATATGCAGAATCTCTACCTCAGGAAGAAGATTATGTCTGATAAGCACACTCGCTAAGGGTTGATTCATCTGTTCTGCTTCTTTAAGATAGGGCTGTAAGGTATCCTTTTTAAATCTTTCTTGATTAATTAGGGTTTCATAAAGAAGGGTATCGAACTTAGTCATTATTTCTTATCTCTTCTTAAGAGCCGTTGGATACTCTGACTGATATACCGACGATAATCTAAGAGGATCTCTTTTAGGTTCTCCTCAGTAACCAAGACCAGCTTTATCTTGCGCGGTTTTGCCTCTTGTTCGATTTTACTAATTGCTACTGCATCCAGGGGATTAACGATGGCCACGGTTAAGGTATCCGGGGTTTGCTCTATAGGGAAACACTTATGGTCTAAGATCAGGGATGAGGAAAGTAAATTAGACAACTCCATGTTCACCTGGTCTTTCTTTAATTCTACAAGAGGCATATTGAACTGTTCAGCAAGTGCCTCCATAAGTTGATGCTCGGTAATCCAGCCTTTGGTAACTAAGATTGTTCCTAAGAATTTATTACTTAGACTCTGCTCTGCTAACGCATCGTAAAGCTGTGCCTCGGTAATCAGCCCTTTTTCCAGCAATATCTCACCTAAACGTTTAGGCATTTCTTTCATCTTTTTCTCCTTTATATTGCTCCAATCATATAGAGTTCGCCCTCGGGTCGACGATCCAGATGGCCTGCCATAATCTTTTCGCATCCCAAAAGGGTCTGTTCTAAGGTTACATACTCACCCATCTTACCCGTATATGCCTCTGCCACAAAGAAGGGCTGGGTTAAAAAATTCTGTAATTTCCGTGCACGTTCATAAAGGATACGGTCTCCCGCAGAAAGCTCATCGATACCAATTACCATAACAATCCTTCTTAATTCTTCATAGCGCTGAAGGGTATGTAAAACCTCCTGGGCTACTTCAAAATGGCGCCCCCCTACGATATCCGGGTCAAGATTAGCACTTGAAGAGAGCAAAGGGTCGATTGCCGGATAAAGCCCTAATTGCACCCTCTGTCGAGAAAGCACCATAATGGAATCCAAAAAACTAAATATAGTTACTACCGCTGGATCAGTAAGGTCATCCGCAGGGATATAAACCGCCTCAATCGAGGTAATCGAACCACCCGTCTCTTTAGAGGAGCGTATCCTCTCATGAAACTCACTTGCCTCCGAGATTAAGGTGGGTTGATAACCGGTTTCCGAAGGAAGCCTTCCTAAGAGACTGGAAATCTCTGCCCCTGCCTGTAAGAAACGAAAGATATTATCCACAAACAAAAGCACATCTTGATTTTTTTGCTGAAGTGACTCCGCTAAGGTAACCCCACTCATTGCTACCTCAAAACGTGCACCGGGTGGCTCATTCATCTGACCGAAGATCAAAACCGTCTTGGATAAAATATCCCGACGGGAAAGCTCAAAGTAAAGCTCATTTCCTTCGCGAATACGCTCTCCTGCTCCGGTAAAGACACAGGCACCCTGATGTTTTCTTACAATATTATGGATTATTTCTAAGGTCAAGATACTCTTTCCTAAGGCAGCACCACCTAAGATACCATTCTTGCTTCCTTTAACTAAAGGAAAGAGCAGGTCAATAATCTTAATCCCTGTCTCAAGGATCTCAAATTTATCCCCTGCGCGTTGCTGGGTGTAAATCAGTCGACTTGAGGTCTTAGGCTTGCGAATGGGGATCTTCTCGGTAGCGACAATCTCTTCTTTTTGGTCTATGTGACTTCCCCAACAATTAACAATCCGGCCATAAAGAGCATCTCCGGGAGGAATCTGGATGGGTTCACCGGTACGCGTAACCACCGCATGGCGCTGAAGATTAAAGGTGGAGTTAATTGCAATACAGCGCACGATATTGCCGGGCAGATGTTCGACAACCTCTAAGACTACCCTTTTCCTATCGACAGTCTGGGTGTTAAGATTCTCTAAAATCGCCGGCATATCCTCGGAATCAGGGAATTTTACATCCACTACCGGTCCCTGGACCGCCACCACATAACCAATAGATGCTTTTATATCTTTATTCATAATTCTTAACCGAAGACCAGACGCGCTCCAAAGAGTTCGCGCATCGTGCGGTCAATAAGCTCGTGGCGCTGGCGATGGTATTGTAATCTTAGTTGCCGATTAAGCTGTTCAATCTTGGTTTTACTTTCCTCTAAATGCATAAAACGCGCGGATAATTCTGCTAAGCGGCTTAAGGTAAATATCTCATAAAGTTTATTGCCTAACAAAAGATAGATTAGATATTCTAAGACATCTTCTAAAGAGGATTCAAGGATTAATTCCTTATAAGAAAACGCCTCTTTTGTCTTAAACTCAGTTAGAACAAAGGGCAAAAGCTGTAATGTCTCTACCCGCTGAGCCACAATTGAGATAGGATAAGGATAGATAATCTTTAATTGACCTAACCTTAATTCTAACTCCTCCTTTATAATGTAATCCCTTAATTCCAGGGCTTGCTTAAGGCATTCATCGTCTTTTATCCCAGCAAATGCGACAAAGGAAACTTGCGCATCTTGGGCATAAAACTTACCTTTTTCTCCAATAATAATTAATTTAGCTTTATTCTCTTCTACCTCCTTTAAAGCCAGATTTATTACCGAAAGATTAAGCCCACCTACTAAACCGGTGTCGGTAGTTACCGCAATTACCCCTGCTTGCTGACCTTGTATATCAAGCAAGGGATGCTTAATCTCACTTAGACTAATCATCGTAAATATATTCTTAAGACAATCAAAAAGATCTCCAAATTCTCTTTTCTGTTTTTCTAACACATGATATTGAGAAAGGGAGATCTCCTTTATTACCTCAATCAAATTAAAAAGTGCTTGATTAAATTCTAAATCCTTTTTAATCTGAGAAAGTAACTTCATCTTTTAGATATTCTGAAAATATTTATCCAATGCCTCGTATAACCTTTCTATATTGGCATCACTTAGAACCTGAGTACTTCTTAATTCTACTAGTAAATCTGAATAATCCTTTTTAATAATTTCAATAATCTTTTCCTTAAATTCCTTAATCGCAGAACTTGAAAGATTATCTAATACCCCGATACTTAAGGCAAAAAGAATAATTATCTCTTCTTCCATGGATAAGGGCCTGTTCTTATCCTGGATAAATATCTGGGTAATTGCTTGACCGCGTTTCATCTGTTGCTCTGCTTCTTTAGAAAGACCAGTAGTACGCAACTGGGTCATCTGGAGAAGCTCCTGATATTGGAGATACTCTAAGCGCAACTTACCGCTTAAAGCCTTCATCGCTGGCCATTGGGCCTTGTTTCCGATACGGGAGACCGAAAGCCCGAAATCGATCGCCGGCCTAATTCCTTTATTAAATAAAGCGGTATTAAAATAGATCTGCCCATCGGTCATAGAGATAAGATTACTTGAGATATAACCTGTAACATCTCCCTGTAAAATCTCCACAATCGGAAAGAAGGTCATTGAGCCACCACCCAATTCCGGTTTTAAGTAACCTGCACGTTCCATAAGCTGGGAGTGAATATAAAATATATCTCCAGGATAAGCCTCTCTCCCCGGAACGCGCTCCAATAAAAGCGAGATCTGCCGATAAACCCAGGCATGCTTAGTTAAGTCATCAAAAACCACAAAGACATCCTTTCCTTGATGCATAAAATATTCACCTAACATGGCAGCGGTATAAGGGGCAAGGTACTGTTCTCCCATCGAGCAGGAGGCAACACCATTTACCACAATTGTATAAGACATCGCCTCCTTTTCTTTAAGAAGATCCAAGACCTTTGCTAAGCTACTCTGGGGTTTACCAATACAACAATAAATACAGATTACCTCTTTACCTTTCTGATTTAATATCGTATCTATCGCTACTGTTGTCTTTCCGGTTAAGCGGTCACCAATAAGGAGTTGTCTTTGACCTTTAGCGATGGGTATAACCGCATCGATAACCAAGGTTCCTGTCTCCAGGGTTTCTTTTACCGGTATACGATCCATCACCCCGGGAACCTCCGCAAAGACCGGATAAAAAGCTTGGGGCTGGATAGGACCTAAATCATCTAAGGGTTCGCATAAGGCATTGACAATACGGCCGATGAATCCTTCACCCACAGGAAGATGAAGGAACTCTGCTTTACTGTAAACCTCATCTCCTGTAGAGAGACTAACCTTGGAATTCAAAACTAAAACCTGAACCTCCTCCTCGGTAAACCCCAAGACCATCCCCTGACCACCGCCTTTAAACTCAATCAACTGACCGTTAATACAGGAGGGAAGCCCTTTAACCTTTATAATACATTCGCGGACAGTGGTAATGATTCCTTTTTCTTTTACCTCAAAGCTTGGCTGACTCTTTTGGTTAAGTTGACTGTTTAGCATTAATTAACTCCTGGAGCTTTAATCTAAGACTTCCATCAAAAACAAGATTTCCAATATTTACAATTAAACCTGCAATTATATCTTCGTCGACCTTCTCTTTAAAATTAAGCTGACGATTCAGTCTTTCTTGGATCTTTTTTATTAAAACCTCTTTCTTTATCGGCTCCAAAGCAAAGGCAGTGATAAGCTCTGCCTCGGTGATCCCCTCGGGTATATGCAGGCGCTCTAATTGCTGAAACCCTGCCGAAAGTAAATCTTCTATCCAGTGCTGATGAATCTGCTGACGGAGATCCAAAGGAAGAATCTCATTTAATAAATCTCCTGCGCGCTGGATTGCCCTCTCTTCTATCTTCTTTTCTATCTCCGAAAGTAAAGTCTTTCTTGCTTTGTCTGCCTGCTCTACAATCTCATTGGCCTGCTGATGGGCGGTATTTAAGATCCTTTCTTTTTCTAATTGTGCATCCTTCAGGATCTGCTCTCTTTGCTTTTCGGCATCCTTGCGTGAACTTTCAATAATCTCCTGAGTTTGACGTTTGGCTTCCTCATATAGATTTTTTATCTGTTCTTGTTTCTTGGTATATTCCTGTGACAACTGCTCAAGATGGGTGGTAGCACTAATTACATTTTTATTAAAACTACTACGCAAAAACAAAAATAAAACTACAAAGATAATTACCTGAATTACCACTAACGAAACAATAAGCATATTATCCTCCTAACTAAACAGTTGAAATACAACTAACATGGCAATTATCGCTGCTGCCTGGGCGAAGACCAAGGCAATAATCATGGCAGTAAATATGCGCGGAGCAGCGGAAGGATTTCTTCCTAAGGCATTAATACTTGCCTTGGCGCACACTGCAAAGACCCAACACGGCCCAAAGATACAAGCAGAAAAAATTAAAAGTAATGCTAAATTTCTATCCATCTTCTTCTATAACTATATAAGCCTTATTATAATTAAACCCCACAATTCCTCTTCGGATAGAAAAGGTTTTTCCGTCGATAACCAGATTTCCCCGGATTAATCTACTTAAGATGGGCTTGTGGAAGGGAAGGATCTCAAATACCCCCTTTTCCCCTGGAAAGATTATACTCTTTGCTTTACCAGAAAAGATACTCTTTTGGACACTGACCACAATTACATCTAACATTTTGTTTTTATATATTATATCACTATTTTTAAAAAATGCTAAATAAAAAAGACAACCCCTTTTTATACAAGAGGTTGCCTTTTAAAAAGTTAACTTAAAGGCATCTATTTATTTTCTTTTTCGGGAAAAGATGACTCCTTAGCTTGTTTGATAACCTCTTGACTTGAACGCACCTGTGCCTGCCAGATGAAGAAGAATACCCCCGCTAACAATCCTAAAAAGATAATGATCGCTATAATTATTAACCAGGTAGTCGTCTTTGAGGGAAGATTTATCTTTAATTTTGCCTTTTCTAAAACCTCAGGTGTAGCAACCCCTGAAGGAGGCTTAAGCATCTTTTCTAATTTGGCTATATCCTCTTCAATCTGTTTAACCACCTCTATATTCTGACGATAAATACCGATATGTTGCTCACGACTAACCGAGTCATCGTTCTGAGATTTTATAATCTCATCTAAACTGCGATAGATACTGTCGGAGACAGCCTTTGCTTCCGCAAAATAATTGGTTTTCTCCAGAAGCTTAAGGATATCCGTGGTATGCTTCTTTAATTCATTAATCTTAGATTCAGGGATCGTCCAGATATCCTCCACCTCTACCTCAAAGATACGCACCTCTTTAGGTGCTAATTCTAAATCAGGTTTATATAAGTAATATATTCCTTTTGCGGAATCGTATTCTAATTCTAAACCTCCTAAATCTAAAATATCCTTGGGCTTTACCTCTAAAGGTAAATAATTCTTTATCTGAACCTTATGTGTTTTAATGGTAGAGGGGTTAACCGCCACAATGCGAAACCTTACACTGCCAGCAATAAGGGAGGTAGAAACCACCGGAGTATCTAAACCACCTAATTTCCCTTCTACAATCTGTAAAAGTAAATCAATAATCATACTTATGGTGTCGGTCTTCTTGCGGATCTCTTTAAGGGTAGGTGATTCGCTTAATGCCTCTTCTAACAATGTACTTAAATCAAGACCCTCTTCTCCTAAGATCACATTTAGTCTTTCACTGATATTATTAACCGCCTCAACAATCCGGGCAGTGGGACCTTCGCGCATAAGAACTGCTGGTAAAGCCTCAATAGAATCTTTAAGATTTCTTAAGGTTAACGCCACATTTGCTGTATCTGCAGAAGCCAGGACCGCCTCCACCGCTTTAATTGCCTCTAAGGCATTTTTAGCTGCGCGTTCCGCCTCAGGAGCAGCTGAAGCAAGACCGGCTACCGTGGTAATCGACATACTTTCTACCATACCTGAACCAGTAACAAAACCATCGGTATCATACTCAATAATAGTGTAGGTATAGGCTTTACCAGGGGTAAAACGCGAGTCTGCTTTAAACTCATAAATATAAAGACCAGGGGTGCTAGATTCCTTCAAAGGAACATCGCGCACAATATATTTGTTATCCCAGCTATAAATAGTTAAGAAGGGTGTCTTTCCGGGTTGACCTTGGCATTGTAAGGTAATCATATCGTTGACTAAGGCAGGATCGGGTGAGACGGTTGCTTTCCAGGAATATTTTAACGCGGTGTATTCCAAGGTCTGACCTGCTTCTACTGCCTGTTTTGCACCTGAGGCTAACAGATCCAAGGATTCCCGCGTAGTATTCTCAAACCTTTCCATGGTTGTATTTATCGTCTCCTGCATTTCATTAGTCTTCTGGGTAATGATGTTGGTCTGCTCCGTCATCATCTGATTAATTAGCTGGGTCTGGGTATTTAATGCCTCTTGTAGCTCTTGGCTTACCTCGCTAATCGGTTTATTAAGCACAGAGTTTACGGTTGCCTGCATCTCTTGTAGGCTCTTGGCAGCGGTTATCTCAAAGGAACCTGGGGTTCTAAAATGAGCGCCACTCTTATTCATTATATCAGTAATGGTATTATAGACCTTTCCTGATTCTAGAGGTGTGTCTGTCCAGGTCTGTTTAAAGAATCCAGTAAAGGCGCTCTCATTTATTGTCTCCTGAGACACTATCCAAGGAGCTACCTCATTAACAATATCCTGAACAGTGCGCTCAGTACCGTCTTCTCTTTGACCGACCCAGATCTCTACTGCGCCTAAAGGAATATCCTGGCAGTAATAGATGGTAATCTTACCGGGCTGAGGGTCATCTTCGTTCTTTATCGCGGTTAATCTCTTTATTAAGCTTAACCCATCGTAGAGATAAACATCGGGAACTACGGCACCGGAGACTACCGCGCCATCCCTTTCTAACCAGGAGCTTATATTTAAGATATCCGGGGTAGGTGGTTCAGTCTCAGGAGGTTGATAGGCAAATTCGGAATATGCCCGCCAGATATGAATTACTGTAGTCTCCAGGAATAAGGTAAAGCTCTGGTCACTATCCGCAACAAAGTTCTGACCCTTTTCACCATAGCCGGAAGCAATCCAGGTAGTCGTCCAGGTTCCATAGGTAGTGGGTAAGATCACCGGGGTAGTAAGACCTCCACCTGTACGATTCACAATGTCTGTACCGGTAATCTTTTCAGTATAAGATAAATTAGTCAATGGTTCACCAGTAGTTAAATCATAGAGCTTCCAGGTAATCTTATAATGGTCGATCTTAAAATTGTTATCTGAGACATCCGCTACCCCTGGATCATCCTGGGTAGGCGGGTCATTAGGATCAATAATGCGGACCTTTACTGCATTATAATTAAGATACATACCTTTATCATCCTTTAAAACCGCGTTGGGGATAGTCCATTGATAAGAGCCAGTGCAGGTCAATTCCGGTGCTTGCGGTAAACAGTTAGCCACCGTATAAGGTGGCTCAGGAATTATCTCATGGATATCCGAGATAAAGTCATCATTGGAGTATTGTAATCTTACATAAGGAATGGTTCCGTAGGTTATCCAGCTAATATTGTGTTTCTCATTGGTTACCCAACGTTCCGCTAAGTTAATCTCAGGATGGCCATTAGGTGAAATTAAGGTAAATGCACCTCTAATCTTAAAGAAGTTATCAGAGTAATCCCTTACTGTCGGATCGTTATAATCCTGAATCTTAAT
The DNA here is from genome assembly GCA_023819035.1 of Candidatus Omnitrophota bacterium. Lineage (GTDB taxonomy): Bacteria > Omnitrophota > Gorgyraeia > Gygaellales > Profunditerraquicolaceae > JAMWCL01. The sequence goes on along the minus strand of JAMWCL010000002.1, from coordinate 9,415 downwards.
CCTTACCTTAGGGGCAATATCATCGGGTACGGTCCAAAGATAACTACGTTCTGCGTCACCGCTACCATCACCCTTTCCATCATTGCTATAATCTTTAATTACCTCAGGATCAATCTCAATCCAATCATTTTCCGGAACATCTTCTGGATTAGGGGATGGGTTTTTAGTATAGAATAGTCTTACCTGAGGGATCGTTCCACCCCATCTCCAGGTAATATTATGTTGGGTTCCTACCCTTAAATCTTCGTTACCATTGGGTGAAATTATGGTGAAATTACCGATGATATTAAATCTTGGGGAGATCCCTTTTACATCAGTATTATCAGGATTGGTACGCGAATCAGAAATCTTAATTCTTCCCAAAGGAGTGGGTTCATCAGGAACATAGGTCCAGGTAGCTGACCCATTACAGCTTAAGGCAGGTGCCTGAGGTATACAATTGGGTAGATTAAGGGCAATCACATTTAGATAATCATCTGAGGTTCCGCAAACCTTATCCGGACCAGGATTCCAGTAATCATCCTGTGTTCCTTCAGTCCCATCACAACCCTTGCCATCATAAAGATCATAAAGAATATCTACATAAGGAACGGTTCCATAAGTAGTCCAGGTAATCGGAACATCCTGATGGATGGGAACCGGCTGGTTGTTATTTACTACCACATCCTCAATCCTACCGCGGATTCTAAAATTATTATCCGAGATATCATAACCATCGTCAGTAAGACTGCGTACCCGTACACGCACATTATAACTTATTCCATTAGGCACCACTGTCTCATAACTTCCTCCGCCATTTATGGGATCGGGATTATTAGCTACGGAGGAGGCAATAATTATAGGATCACTAAAATCTTCTCCGTTAATAGAATAGGATAATTCCACATTATTGACTGTGCCTTTATTCGACCAAGAGATAGTCCAAGGTCTTCCCACCTCATAGACCGCATTGCCATTGGGTGTATTTAAGGTAAAGTTAGAAATAATCTTAAAGTTATTATCGGATTCATCATAGGCGGTATAAGCCCTGTCCGTAGCATCCTCAATACGAATCCTGACCTGGGTTGAGATATCATTAGGCACACCGCCATTAGCAGTAATCCAGGCATAGGAACCGTCGTTTGCAGTAGAAGAGGTAATTAACTTATCATAAGGAGGACCTCCGGTGGTAGAATAAAGGATCCTTACATAAGGAACATTGGTTTGGTCTGAACTACATGTCCAGGTGATCTCATAAGGAAGACCGACCTTTAATCTCTCAGTAAGATTAGGATCAGCATTTCCATCAGGAGAGGTAACCTTAAACTTAGGAATGATCTTAAATTCATTAGAAACCGCTACTGCATTGGAATTGTTAGGATCGGAGACACGCAGTTTTACCTGGTCTGCACCAATGAGATGGATTCCTTTAATATCCATAGGATCGATTATATCAGGAACCGTCCAGGTATATCTTGCACGAGAAGGTGGATCATTCTGCCCACCTACATTAGGAACTAAGGTAGTTGTATCCCCATTAATATTAGTGACCGCATTGCGCTTATCATCCTCAAAATTATCCGTAGAGTACTGTAAAAGCACATAAGGGATATTTCCCTTCTTTGTCCAGACGATATCATATTGGCTACCTACCTCTAAAGGTAAAACTATCGGATTAAAGCTAAATTGTGCCTGGATGGTAAATAGACCCGATTCCGCACTTGAGGGAAGCTCGGCATTTGTATCAGAGATACGGATGCGCGCGGTCTTGGTAATATTATCTGAGGCATTTACCAGGGCATCCTTAAGCCAAAGAAACGCACCTACATCTGCACCTGTGCTTTCCGTAATTATTTTATCATAATTTATTCCGTCGGTAGAAAGCTCTATCTTTACATATTGGCAACCGCTTCCCCACTTATTCCATCTAATCTCATAATCCTCTCCCGCTAAGATAGTATCTCCCGCGTCAGGCTCATCTATCTCAATGCGTGCCACAATGTTAAAGCCACCTCCCGAATCACTTTTTACATAAAGTGAACCACTCTCTGTATTTTCTACCTTGATACAGGCATTGGGGGTCATAATATTTTCTGGTGTCTGCCAATAATAAGAACGGTCTACTGAAGGAACCGGTGAAGCATTAATCTGACTCCAGGGACCATTACAACCATCTAAGGAATAAAAGATATTTAGATTTCCTAAACTACCATTATAATTCCAAGATATAGTATTCGGGGTTAAAGGAGAAGGAGCAACCTTAAGTACCGTTCCTGCCAATGGCGAGATTAACTGTAATGCTCCACAGATAGTAAATGTGGAGGAAACTTGGGAGGTTCCAGGATGTTCCTCATCAATATAAGGATCGGTGGCATCTTCAATGCGCAGTCTTACCGCATTAGAAATAGCATCAGGAACATTCCAGAGATAACTTCCACTTGTTCCCTGCACATTTATAGGTTGATCATTAATCTTTACAAATGTTCCCGGTTGAGGTCCAGAAGTAGAATAATACCATAAATTCACCAAAGGAATAACGCCGTTGGTTGTCCAGGAGATCGTCTGGGGTGGATTATTGATATAACCCTGGGTCACCGGCCATACTGAACTGGAGGTGGGTGAGGTAAAGATAAAACTTCCTACAATTCTAAAGAGATTAGAGATTGCTGATTGGGTTCCAGTATTGGGATTAGCATCACTAATTCTAATTACTGCTTTACTGGTAGTAGTAGCACCTGCAGAGATAGGCCAGTTAAAGGTAATGATTTGGCCTTGCGAATTAGAAGGGGTAGAGTTAGTAATCGGTGGGCTTACCCATTCGATGGGCTGTGTAGTCCCATCTAAAGAATACTCAATCTTCACATTGGCTAAGCTTCCATTGGTCTTCCATTCAATCGCCTGGGTGGTGCCTACTGGCCAGCGTTCATCACCGCTGGGCGAGATAATCGTGATAATATCCGCAATCTCTATCGACCCGGAGACCGCGGGAATAGCCGGACGATTAGGATCCGCACTTGCTGCGCGTATCCTTACCCCCTGACCGAGAGCATCAGGGATAACAAATTGATGACTGAGTTCGGTAATATTTTCTGCTCCCGGAATAGTTGTCCAATCACCCTCACCTGTGCAGATATCATTGGTACAATATTGTAATTTTAGGGTAGGAATCTGGCCTAATTTTGTAAAACCTACTGTCTTATTTGTGCCCACATACCAAACCTCATCACCCGGAGCAGGGACCGCTGGACTAAAGTTTATTTGACCAACAATCTTAAAATTAGTATCGGAGGTATCTACTATTGTTACATCATTATCTCCAATTATCTTTATCCTTACCTGAGAAGAAACCTCATTAGGAATCTCCCAGGCAAGCCCCTCTCCGCCTCCTAAAGAGGCAGGGATATTATCTGCAGGCTGACCTTGGTATAAGATATAGTTATAATTTCCTCCATCTACCGAATATAATACATCAACCACATTTACCGTACCTTTAAGCGACCACTTTATATATTGAGTTGAACCCACCAGCCATTCTTCGTTTCCATTAGGAGAGATTACCGTCACTGAAGGTCTAATCCTGAATACACTGGCTGATTCATTCCAGTTCTCCTCATCTGCCTTATCTATTACCCTAATCTTTACATTGTTAGAAACTGCCTGTTCAGGGATATTCATCCATAAATAACTAAACTCTGCGGGTGGATCAGGTGGTGCTGTCCAGGTATTCTGGTTATCATGCTCTGCGATATCGTACCAGGTATCATTTGCACCACCGCCATTAATTGCATATTGTAATTTAACATAACGGGTCTTACCTGAGACTGTCCAGATAATCTCCCGATCATCTCCCGCTGCCCAGGTCTCGCCTCCATCCGGGGTTCTAATATCTAAAATAGACTGGATATGTATAGCCGGTGAGAATGCCTTGGTCTCTGGGTCATTATAATCAGATATGCGTACAATCACATTATTGGAAGTAGTATTAGGAATATTCACCCAGGTATATTGCCCACCGGTTGAGCCAGCAGGAATATATTCTGTTCCTAAAGGAAGAATTGGATGCACAAATCCATCCTGACCACCATCATCCGAATACCATAAGGTCACCTGGGTTAGAGCAGTTCCTTTCTTTGCCCATTGAATAAGAAAGTCTTGACCTACCTTAAGATACTCACCATTCTCCGCTCCACCCGTGGTAGGTTTAAGTAAGGTTAAATCACCCACAATCTTTAAAGGAACATTAGATAAACCAAATACGCTCGGTGAACTGCTATCTACTACCTTAATCTTTAAGGTCGGTTGAGAGGTCATTTCATCAGGTACACCCTGACCATCGTTGTACCAAGGAATACCCGTGCTTCCTGCTCCTACCGGTACCAGGTTAGCAATTACCCCTTGATATTCATCATTTGTATTAGGAAGACCATCGGGTCCATTTCCATTATAAAGGTCATAAAGCACATTAACGCTCGGGGTTTGGGATTGGCTAGAGCAGGTCCATTTAATTAATGGGGTATCTATATAAGAGCCAACTGGGAGCCGGCCATCTGCGTCATTAATAGTGACAGTAATCTTGGGTCTAATCTTAAATTCAGCAGATTCTGCACATCTTTCCTCTGTGCCTGCGGGACAGACACGGATGTAGACGGTTTCGCTTTTGATATCTCCCACCACAGGCCAGCTATAGGAATTAGCACCTGCGCTGTGACCAGGGTCACCTGCCACGATAGTGTTATAAGCTCCGCCTAGGGAGGTTTTATAGGCAATATCCACATGGGTTACGGTTCCCGTAGCATCCCATCGGATCTCCTTATTCTCATCCCCTACATACCAGACCTCACCTGAGCTCGGTGAGGTGACTGAGTTAATCTTTCCCACAATGCTAAAAGGATAGCTTGAGATCGCCTGCACATCAGGATGATCGGGATCCCTTATCCTTATCTTTACATTACTGCTAATCTTATCGGGAACAATCCAGTCCTCTATTCCATCATTAGGGGTAAGTGCACCGGTCGATTTAAAAGGAAAGGTATTCTGTCCGTCGGAAAAATCCCCATCGGTATCATAATGAATCTCTACGGATGACCAGGTGCCGGTGGGGGTCCATTTGATCTGTTGGGTGGTATTTACCTCCCAGATAATCCCCTGGGTATCCGGAACATCCAGGGTAAGCTTTCCTTTGATCGTAAAGGGATAATCCGATTCATCATAGACCGCTTCACAGTTATTGGCATCGCAGACCTTAATCCGCAGGTTATCCCCGATCTTATCGGGAACTGGCCAGGAATATTGACCTAAGGAGCTAGCCACCTGGGTGATAAAGTTACTCTCGGGATAGGAGCCACCCCCTTGATAACCGCCGTTGGTAGAATAATAAAGCTTTACATCCTGAATCTGACCTACAGGTGTCCAGGTAATCATATAATTTGGACCGGTATAGACCATAGAAATCCCTTCAGCAGAGGGGGTATTTAAGGTAAGTAGCCCTTTTACCTCGATAGTATTGCTCTGTACTGCCTCTACCGAGGTCTGGGTGGCAGGCTCATTTACCTTAACCTTAATCTTACCGGTATAACCTGGGGTTAAAGGTGTATCCTCAGCAATCGTCCAGTCATAGGTATATTCTGTATCATCCGCTAAACCTGAGATATCAATGGGAGTGGAATTTATCTTATAGGTAAAATTAAGCGGATTTCCGTCGTAGGAGTAATAAAGATCTACCTTCTGGATGGCACCGCGTTTCTTAAATTTAATCGGATGTTGCTCACCAATGCTCCAGGATAAAGGCGGGCTAGGATTAATAAAGATGAGCTTGGGTTTGATGCGGAAGGCAAGCCCGCTTCCAAGGTTTACGGTGTTGTCAATCTCATTAGCCGGGTCATACTGGTAGATGCGGATTCGGCAATCATTAGATAAATCCGCTAAGCTTCCCGGAACAATCCATGACCAACTTCCACTGTTAGGGGCACTGGTGGTAATTGAATTCCAGGTCTGACCTGTAGAGTCATTATTGGTGTATTCAATGGCTACATAATTAACCCCTGAGATACCAAAGGTATTCCAGGTAATCTCATAATTATCACCCACATAAAGGGCGACACCATCCTCAGGATTCAAGACCTCAAACTTAGCACCGATCTTAAAGTCCTCCTGGCTTATGGAATAAACCCCAGGGTCGCCTTCTGCCTCCAACTTGATACGTGCTTTATTGGTAGCAATCAAGGGTAAATCCCAGGCTAGGGTAGCTGAACCGCTTACGCCTGAGACATCCTTGTAGGAGAGCGGGGCAATAGGTGTCCAGTTACCTATTCCACTATTCAGATTATAAAAGACATTTACCCGCATGGTTCCGCCGAAGTTCCAGCTGATATTCTGAGTAGAACCTGCGGTCCAGCTAGTAGACTGACCAGAAGGTGCAGTAAGCACTAAATTACCCACTATCCTAAATGCCTGGCTCTCTGCTTGGATGCTGGGATTCTGGGTATCATAAACCTTAACCTTAATCTGTGCGGTAGGATAGATGGCATCAGGTATGCTATTCCACATCACCTCAGCTGAACCACCACTTACCGCAAGATTATCCTGGATTACCCCGGCAAATTCATCTCCTGTAGCAGGCTGACCATCTGCACCTAAGCCATTATTAGTATCGTATCTAACATTAACCAAGGTGATCTTGCTTCCCGTATAGGTGAAGCTTACCGGGTTATTGCTTGAGCCAACCTTAATTGTAGAATCGGCATTGGGAGAGAGGATATTAATTACCGGATAAATGGTAAAATAATCCGAGGTAATGCTTATATCGGAATAATCTACAAAGGAAATCCTTATCTTTATCTTATCACTCTTTTCATCCGCTACCCCGGCAGTCCAGATATATTCATTTAATCCATTTACACAATCTACGATTACATCCTGACCAGGGATAAGCTGTTTAAATGCTCCATCATTGACATTGTATTCTATCTTTACCTTCGGCCAGCTTCCATCGTTCTTCTTACCACTTTCTGCCTCCCATCTAATCTTCTTGGTAGTATCCCCTACATACCAGACCTCACCTGAGCTCGGTGAGGTGACTGAGTTAATCTTTCCCACAATGCTAAAAGGATAGCTTGAGATCGCCTGCACATCAGGATGATCGGGATCCCTTATCCTTATCTTTACATTACTGCTAATCTTATCGGGAACAATCCAGTCCTCTATTCCATCATTAGGGGTAAGTGCACCGGTCGATTTAAAAGGAAAGGTATTCTGTCCGTCGGAAAAATCCCCATCGGTATCATAATGAATCTCTACGGATGACCAGGTGCCGGTGGGGGTCCATTTGATCTGTTGGGTGGTATTTACCTCCCAGATAATCCCCTGGGTATCCGGAACATCCAGGGTAAGCTTTCCTTTGATCGTAAAGGGATAATCCGATTCATCATAGACCGCTTCACAGTTATTGGCATCGCAGACCTTAATCCGCAGGTTATCCCCGATCTTATCGGGAACTGGCCAGGAATATTGACCTAAGGAGCTAGCCACCTGGGTGATAAAGTTACTCTCGGGATAGGAGCCACCCCCTTGATAACCGCCGTTGGTAGAATAATAAAGCTTTACATCCTGAATCTGACCTACAGGTGTCCAGGTAATCATATAATTTGGACCGGTATAGACCATAGAAATCCCTTCAGCAGAGGGGGTATTTAAGGTAAGTAGCCCTTTTACCTCGATAGTATTGCTCTGTACTGCCTCTACCGAGGTCTGGGTGGCAGGCTCATTTACCTTAACCTTAATCTTACCGGTATAACCTGGGGTTAAAGGTGTATCCTCAGCAATCGTCCAGTCATAGGTATATTCTGTATCATCCGCTAAACCTGAGATATCAATGGGAGTGGAATTTATCTTATAGGTAAAATTAAGCGGATTTCCGTCGTAGGAGTAATAAAGATCTACCTTCTGGATGGCACCGCGTTTCTTAAATTTAATCGGATGTTGCTCACCAATGCTCCAGGATAAAGGCGGGCTAGGATTAATAAAGATGAGCTTGGGTTTGATGCGGAAGGCAAGCCCGCTTCCAAGGTTTACGGTGTTGTCAATCTCATTAGCCGGGTCATACTGGTAGATGCGGATTCGGCAATCATTAGATAAATCCGCTAAGCTTCCCGGAACAATCCATGACCAACTTCCACTGTTAGGGGCACTGGTGGTAATTGAATTCCAGGTCTGACCTGTAGAGTCATTATTGGTGTATTCAATGGCTACATAATTAACCCCTGAGATACCAAAGGTATTCCAGGTAATCTCATAATTATCACCCACATAAAGGGCGACACCATCCTCAGGATTCAAGACCTCAAACTTAGCACCGATCTTAAAGTCCTCCTGGCTTATGGAATAAACCCCAGGGTCGCCTTCTGCCTCCAACTTGATACGTGCTTTATTGGTAGCAATCAAGGGTAAATCCCAGGCTAGGGTAGCTGAACCGCTTACGCCTGAGACATCCTTGTAGGAGAGCGGGGCAATAGGTGTCCAGTTACCTATTCCACTATTCAGATTATAAAAGACATTTACCCGCATGGTTCCGCCGAAGTTCCAGCTGATATTCTGAGTAGAACCTGCGGTCCAGCTAGTAGACTGACCAGAAGGTGCAGTAAGCACTAAATTACCCACTATCCTAAATGCCTGGCTCTCTGCTTGGATGCTGGGATTCTGGGTATCATAAACCTTAACCTTAATCTGTGCGGTAGGATAGATGGCATCAGGTATGCTATTCCACATCACCTCAGCTGAACCACCACTTACCGCAAGATTATCCTGGATTACCCCGGCAAATTCATCTCCTGTAGCAGGCTGACCATCTGCACCTAAGCCATTATTAGTATCGTATCTAACATTAACCAAGGTGATCTTGCTTCCCGTATAGGTGAAGCTTACCGGGTTATTGCTTGAGCCAACCTTAATTGTAGAATCGGCATTGGGAGAGAGGATATTAATTACCGGATAAATGGTAAAATAATCCGAGGTAATGCTTATATCGGAATAATCTACAAAGGAAATCCTTATCTTTATCTTATCACTCTTTTCATCCGCTACCCCGGCAGTCCAGATATATTCATTTAATCCATTTACACAATCTACGATTACATCCTGACCAGGGATAAGCTGTTTAAATGCTCCATCATTGACATTGTATTCTATCTTTACCTTCGGCCAGCTTCCATCGTTCTTCTTACCACTTTCTGCCTCCCATCTAATCTTCTTGGTAGTATCCCCTACATACCAGACCTCACCTGAGCTCGGTGAGGTGACCTGAAGTAGTTTTGTTCGAATCTTAAATTGCGGGGAATAAGCAGTTAGCTCGGTGCCTTCGCCACCCACACTACCACTACGCAATCTAATTACACAGGTCTCTGAGATATTCTGGAAATTAACCGGGATATTCCAAGCATAA
>JAMWCL010000035.1 GCA_023819035.1 Candidatus Omnitrophota bacterium | reverse complement strand
TGCTGATCTAATAGAAGGGGAGAAGGTTGAGGTCTTTAATTTAAACAACGGTCAGCGCTTAGAGACATATGTAATTAAAGCCAAGGCCAATTCAGGTATCATCGGGTTGAATGGTCCTGCCGCGCGCAATGGCTATATTGGGGATGAGGTAATTATCCTATCTTACATTCAGGTTGATGAAAAAGAGGCAAAGAAGATAAAACCTAAGATAGTTAAAGTGGATGCAAAAAACCGTATTAAATGAGCTATTTTTAAGGAGGATAGATCTTGGAACTCAGATTATTCGGCGATTCTATCTTAAGAAAAAAGGCTAAGTACATCAAGCAGATAACTGATTGGCACCGCAGTACCTTAAGTCAAATGGCCCAGACAATGTATGCCCATAAAGGTATAGGGCTGGCAGGACCTCAGGTAGGTATCAACGAGGCATTGATTGTGGTCGATATTGGTAATGGGCTTTATAAATTAATAAATCCTAAGATTATTAAAAAAGAAGGCCTTCAGCTAATGCAGGAGGGTTGTTTAAGTATTCCGGAGGTTTTAGTTAAGGTTAAGCGGGCTAAAAAAATAAAGGTCTTAGCTCAGGATGAATCGGGTAAGTCTGTTTTGCTTGAGGCAGAGGATCTCTTAGCCTGTGTATTTCAACATGAGATAGACCATCTTAAGGGAAGGCTCATTATTGATTATGCATCATTCTGGGATAAATTAAAAATGAAGAAAAAACTAAAACAATTAGAAAGAAGGGTAAAAGATGAAAACCTGTCCCAATCAGAAGCAAAATCTTACCAGCTGTAATTGCAGTTATGAGCCATGCGCAAGGAAAGGTATTTGTTGTGAATGTCTCTTATATCATCGTAAACACGGTCAGCTTCCTGCCTGTTTTTTTCCTGATGAAGTGGAGAGAAGTTATGACCGTTCAATTGAAAGATTTATTCGCATCCATAAATGAATCTTAAATTGCCTTCCTTTTTTAAACAGGAATTACCTGATAGCTCGGTCTTAGAGACTATTCGTCTTTTAAATAACTTTCAGATAAATACTGTCTGTCAAGAAGCACATTGTCCTAATTTAAGTACTTGTTTTAAGGAATTAAGATTTACCTTCATGATTTTAGGAAAAATCTGTAGCAGAGATTGTAGATTCTGTGCAGTAAGAAATTCAGATAAATCTTTAAGCTTAGATACCCAGGAACCCTATAGAATAGCCCAGATAGTCAGATTACTTAATTTAAGATATGTAGTAATTACCTCGGTTACACGCGATGACCTTCCCGACGGAGGAGCTAGCATCTTTGCTAAGACCGTAGAATTAATCCATAATATTGATAGCAAAATTAAGATTGAATTGTTAATTCCGGATTTTAAAGGTAATCCTTCTGCACTTAGGCTTATTCTGGAGAAAAAACCTGATATCCTTGGGCATAATCTTGAGACGGTTCCTCGATTATATAAAGAATTAAGGCCTCAGGCAGATTATAAGTTATCCCTGCGGGTTTTACAGGAAGTAAAAATGAACAGCCCTTCTATCCTTACCAAGTCATCTTTAATGTTAGGATTAGGTGAGACGGAAGAAGAGGTAATCCAGGTAATGAAGGATTTAAGGAAGGCAAAGGTTGACATCCTGACCTTGGGTCAATACCTCGCTCCTTCTAAACAGCATTATCCAGTTAAGGAATTTATAACCTTTGAGCAATTTAAAAGATATCAGAATCTGGGATTAGATTTAGGATTTAGATTTGTGTTGGCAGGTCCTAAGGTAAGAAGTTCCTATAAAGCGGAGGGATTATTTTCTTATGTATGATTTAGTCATCATTGGCGCAGGTCCGGCGGGTTTAACCGCAGGACTGTATGCAGGTCGTTTTCGTTTAACCACCCTGATATTAGAGAAACTGACGGTGGGTGGAAGGATACTTTTAACTGAGACCATTGAGAATTTTCCAGGTTTTTATAAGGGGATTTCCTCCTGGCAGTTAATCCAGCAGATGGAAAAACAGGTAAAGGATCTGGCAGTAGAATTTAGGATAGAAGAGGTAAGGTATATAGATTGTAATAAAAAGATTCTTAAAACCGATAAAGCTACCTACACAGCTAAGGCGTTAATTATTGCTACAGGTGCACGCGCAAAAAGATTAAACGTAGAAGGAGAGGAGAAATTTATAGGCAAGGGAGTTTCTTATTGCGCTATCTGCGATGCTCCATTATATAAGGAGAAAGAGGTAGTAATAGTCGGAGGGGGAGATGCGGTAGCGGAAGAAGCCCTATATCTGGCGCGTTTTGCCAAATCTGTAAAGATTATTCATCGGCGAGAACAACTGCGTGCAAGCCAGATCTTAAAAGAAAGATTAAAGGAAAATAAAAAAATAGATTTTATTTTAAATAGTATCGTCACCGAGATTATTGGTCAGGATAAGGTTAAGGCGGTAAGGATAAGGAATAAAGATACAGAAAAACAGGAGGTTATTGCTTGTGAGGCAGTATTTATCTATATCGGTTATGAGCCAGAGACCGCACTAATAAAAGGGCAAATAAAGCTTGATGAAGCAGATTTTATTATTACTGATGAGAAGATGCAGACCTCACAGGAAGGTGTTTTTGCCTGCGGAGATTGCTGCAAGAAGGATTTATATCAAGTAATTACTGCTTGTGCTGAAGGGGCAATTGCTGCGAATTCCGCATATAAGTATATAACTCAAAAGAAATGAAGGATGTTTTAATTAAGACTGATTTTAAAGATTTAAAACTATACAAATGCGGAAAGGTAAGGGATATTTATGACTTAGGAGATAAACTGCTAATTGTTTCTACCGATAGAATATCCTGTTTTGATGTGGTGTTACCCGGTGGTATCCCTTATAAAGGTAAGGTCTTAAATAGCCTTTCTTGCTTCTGGTTTAATTTTACCCACCAGATCATTCCTAATCATGTAATTAGCTCAGATATAAAAGATTATCCGCAAGAACTTAGGAAATATCAGGATCTGCTTTCTCAGCGGTCTATGTTGGTTTTAAAGGCAAAACCCATACCCTTAGAATGCATAGTAAGGGGATATCTTTCCGGTTCCGGATGGAAGGAATACAGGGAAAAACAAAGTATCTGTGGGGTAAAACTGCCTGCTGGACTTTTAGAATCCGATAAATTACCCGAGGTTATATTTACTCCTTCAACCAAACAAGATAGCGGTCACGATGTAAACATTAGTTATAACCAAGCAGAGAAGCTGGTAGGAAAAAGGATTTTTCTTACCTTAAAGGAAAAAAGTATCCAGCTTTATAAAAAGGCAGCAGAATATGCAGAATCAAGAGGAATTATTATTGCGGATACAAAGTTTGAATTTGGGTTATATAATGACGAAATCATCCTTATTGATGAGATACTTACCCCTGATTCTTCGCGTTTTTGGCCAAAACAGGGGTATAAACCCGGAAAGCCCCAACCAAGCTTTGATAAGCAATTTGTGCGGGATTATCTTGAGACTATAAACTGGGATAAGAATCCCCCTGCACCGCAACTACCCGAAGAGATTATCTTAAAGACCAGTCAGAAGTATCTGGAGGCATATCGGAGATTAACCGGGGAAAGACTTAACTAAGATGGTTTTTAAGAAAGCCTTCTTTATATTTTTAAGGATTAGTATAAGCATTTTATTACTTATTATTTTATTTAATCAGATACAGATAAAAGATATGCTTAAGCTTTTAAAAAATACAAAAATATTGGTACTTTTGTTCTCATTTTCTATTTTTTTATTAAGTTATTTCCTTTGTTTTTTGCGCTGGAGTATGTTGCTTAAGGCTATATCAATTAGGGTTTCTTTAAGCCGGCTATTTGTTTCCTTTTGTGCAGGAGTATTCTTTAATCTTTTTCTCCCTTCTACGATTGGAGGAGATTTAGTACGTACATTAGATTTAACCACCCATACCCAAAAATCAAAAGAGGTCTTAGCCACAGTAATCTTAGACAGATTAAGCGGTTATATTGGTTTGGTAAGTGTGGCGATTATTGCTGTTTTATGGGGTTTAAGACTTATAAAGCAAAGGGAGGTTTTTATCTTAATTGGTATAATGACGCTATTTTTAATTGCTCTTCTTTTATTTTTATTTAATAAAACTGTTTATTCTAAGATAAATAACCTCTTTAAAGATTCTAATACAGGGGTTAAGCATTATTTAAAAAATCTATACGAACAGATACATAGTTTTAAGTCATATAGAAAGACAATCCTGGCTAATCTATTACTTTCCTTCCTTATTCAATTATTGTGTTCTTTGACATTTTATCTTCTTGGAGTATCCTTAGGGATAAAGATTAATTTCATATATTTCTTTATCCTTATACCAATTATAAGTGTGATTACCCTTATTCCCGTTTCTATGGGTGGTTTAGGTTTAAGAGAGGCATCCACTTTATATTTTTTTAATCCACTAGGTTTAAACAAAGATGTAACATTTGCTATAGCTTTACTTAATAGCGGTTTTGGTTTGATCGTCTCAATTGCCGGAGGAATCATCTATGTCTTTGGTCTTCATTATCGACGGATATAATATTATTAACCACCCCGTTTTCTTTAATAAAAAGAAAAAAACTATAAAAGATACAAGGGCTATTCTTTTGGAATTTATTCAAGAGAATAAGTTATGCGGTAGTCACAGAAATAGGGCGATAATTGTTTTTGACGGCTATCCTAATATCCAAGAAAGAATCACAGCCAATGGGAATATCCGGGTGGTCTTCTCGGGTAATGATTCTGCAGATAAAAGGATAAAAGCAATCTTAGAAAATAACTGCGAACCAAAAAATACCGTGGTAGTCTCTGATGATAAAGAGATTAGATTCTTTGCGCAAGCCTGTGGGGCAAAGGTTAAAACAGTAGAAGAATTTATAAACCCCAAGCTCTTAACCGAGAAGAAGATTAACTATAAGAAAATAAAAGAGGGTTATCTTGATTATGAGCTTGGTTTTACAGAAATAAGAAAGATAAATGAAGAATTAAAGAAGATATGGCTAAGGTAAAATCTGATATTTTAACTAAAAGTTTTATTAAATTCTTAGGTACCGCAGGAGCACGTTTTGTAATGATAAAGCAATTACGCTCATCAGGTGGTCTCTGGATTTTTCATAAAAGGACGAATCTCCTTGTTGATCCCGGCCCAGGAAGTCTTGTGCGTTGTTTAATGAGTAGACCCAAATTAGAGCCCACTAAACTAAATGGGATTATCCTTACCCATCGGCATCTTGATCATTCTGGGGATATTAATGTGATGATTGAGGCGATGACGGAGGGTGGTTTTAAAAAAAGAGGAATCGTCTTTTGCCCAAAGGATGCTATTGAAGAGGACCCGGTAATCCTTAAACATCAACGCAGTTTTCCTGAAAGGATTGAGATTTTAAAGCCAAATAAAACCTATAAAATAGAAGATTTTGAGTTTACTACCTCCTTAAGACATATTCATCCCGTAGAGACTTATGGTATAAAATTTAAACTTAACCAAACCAGTATCGCTTATCTTTGCGATACCCGCTATTTTGATGGGCTCTTAGATTTTTATAAAACAGATATATTGATAATCTCTGTAGTCTTTTATGAACCCCGTTTCGATATAGACCATCTAAGTTTAGAGGATGCCAAAAATATTATTAGTAAGTTAAAACCTAAAAGAACAATCCTTACGCATTTTGGGATGAGTATGCTTAGGGCAAAACCTTCTGTTCAGGCAGAAAAATTGTCTAAAGAATTAAATATTAAAGTTGAGTCTGCCTACGATGGTATGACCTTAGAGTTTTAACTATGCCTTTATTGTCAGTGATAATTCCAGTATATAATGAAGTAAGAACTATTAAAGAGATTATAAAAAAGATAGACTCTGTTAAGATAGATAAAGAGATGGTGGTGGTCGATGATGGCTCTACGGATGGGACTGATAGAATCTTAAGAGAATTAAATTACCCTAATTTAAAAGTCATTCACCATAGTAGTAATCGGGGAAAAGGAGTAGCTTTATTAACAGGTTTAGCCCATACGGAAGGCGAGATAGTGATTATCCAGGACGCGGATTTAGAATATAACCCACAGGATTATCTAAAGTTAATAAAAGAGTTTAACGCTTCCCAGGCAGATTTGATCTTAGGGGTAAGGTTTACCGAAGAATATAAAGGTCTACTTATACCACGTCTGGGTAACTATGTTTTGACTAATTTATTTAATTTTTTATTCTTTACAACTCTTAATGATGTAATGAGTTGTTATAAGTTAGCAAAAAGGCAGACCTTTAAAAACTTAAATCTTAAAGCCAAAGGTTTTGAGATTGAGATAGAGATAATGGCAAAAGCCATAAAAAATGGGCTTAAGATAAAGCAGGTTCCTATTGATTATTATCCCCGCAGTTATTCCGAAGGTAAAAAGATTAAATGGCTGGATGGGATATATGCGGTATTAACTATATTTAGATATCGTTTTGGAGCTTAAGATGAATTATGCTATTATATTAGCCGGTGGGATTGGAAGTCGCTTTTGGCCATTAAGTAAGGATATACAGCCAAAACAGTTTTTGCGGATTTTTACTAAAAAAACATTTTTAGAAGAAACAATAATTAGGATAAGACCGCTTTTTAAGCAGGAGAATATCTATATTGCCACCCATCAGAATTACTGCCAAAGAATAAAAAAGATATGTAGGCAGATTAAACTTAAGAATTTCTTTTTTGAACCTGAGGCAAAAAATACCCTACCTTGCATTGCTTTTTTATCTTATCAGATTTATCAAGCTGATAGGGAAGCAGTAATTGCGGTTTTTCCTTCTGACCATCTCATAAGAAATTCCTCGCGTTTTAGAAAAGTAATCAATAAGGCAATGCAAATAGCTAAGAAAGGTCATATTATTACCTTAGGGATTAAGCCTAAAAGACCAGAAACCGGATATGGCTACATAAAGGTAGATTTTAAGGATGACTTAAAGGTATTTAAGGTAGATAGATTTATTGAGAAACCCTCGCTTTTAAGGGCAAAAAGATTCATAAAAGATAAGCGTTATTACTGGAATAGCGGAATCTTTGTCTTCAAGGCAGAAACAATGCTAAAAGAGATTAAGAGATATCAAAATGTGCTTTATAAATTGATTTCCCGCATAAAAAATAAAAATGATTTAAAAAGATTTTGGCAAAGATTGCCTGCGTTATCTATAGATTACGGGATAATGGAGAAGACAAAAAAAGCCCTGTTAATAGTAGCTAATTGTGGATGGTTAGATTTAGGTAGCTGGCAGGCATTAACGGAGGTGTTTAAGAAGGATAAATCTGGAAATATCTTTAAAGGAGATTGCCTTGATAAGGATAGTAAGAATCTGTTTGTCTGGGCAGATAAAAGGATTGTTGCTACGATTGGTTTGAATAATCTTATTGTGGTAGATACGGATGATGCAGTATTAATTTGTGCCAAGGATAAAACCCAACAGATAAAAGAGATTGTTCAGAGATTAAATTATTTAAAATAATCAAAGAATAAAGATGTAGTATTATTTTCTAAGGAAGAAAGGATATAGATGCGGATATCATTTATAGATTTAAATGCTCAGTATAAGGAATTAAAAAAGGATATAGATCTAGCAATAAAAGAAGTTATAAAAAGAGGGGATTTTATTTTAGGAAAGGATTTAAGATTATTTGAGGAAGAATTTGCTCGTTTTTGTAATGCTAAATATGCGGTAGGACTAAATTCAGGAACCGATGCCTTATTTCTTGCGCTGAAAAGCTTAGGTATCGGACCCGATGACGAGGTAATTGTGCCTGCATTTACCTTTATTGCTACTAGTCTGGCGGTTTCCTATACCGGTGCTCGGCCGGTATTTGTAGATATCAGAGAGGATACCTATAATATCAACCCTGAAGGGATAAAAAAGGTAATCACCAAAAATACCAAGGCCATAATTCCCGTACATCTTTTTGGTCAGCCTGCAGATATGCCTAAGATTTTGGAGCTCGCTAAAGAGTATAATTTAAAGGTAATCGAGGATTCTGCACAAGCACATGGAGCCAGGATAAGGATGGAGGGTTGCTGGAGAAAAGTTGGTGCGATAGGTGATATTGGTTGTTTTAGTCTTTATCCTACCAAGAATTTAAGTGCAATGGGTGATGGGGGAATAATTGTTACTAACGCAGAAAGAATTTATAAGAAAATTCTGATGCTTAGAGACTATGGTAGGGTTTCTCGCTACAAGCATATAATAATTGGTTATAACTCCCGTTTAGATACGATTCAGGCAGGAATATTAAGGGTAAAATTGAAAAGGTTAGATAAATGGAATTTAATGCGAAGAAGGATAGCCAGATTATATGATAGATTGTTAAAAGACATACCCCAGATAATTACCCCTTATGTAAGCCCGGATGTTAAGCATGTCTATCATCTCTATGTTATCCGCACAAAGTTGCGCGATAAGTTACTTAAGGTATTTAATAAAAAAGGGATACCGGCTTTAATCCATTATCCCATACCCTTACATTTACAGAAGGTATATAAAAATTTAGGTTATAAAAAAGGGGATTTTCCGGTAGCAGAAAAAGTAGCTTCGCAGATACTTTCTTTACCTATGTATCCGCATTTAAAAGAAGAACAGGTAAGGTTTATTGTTGGTATTTTAAAACAGGTACGGAATTAAAAGAAACAAAATATGTTAGGAGCTTATAATAAAAAATGAACTATAAGACTAACCCTGTAGTTTCTTTATCAGTAATAATTCTTGCTAAAAATGAACAAGACAATATTAAAGAATGCATAGAATCGGTCCGGGGTTGGGCAGATGAGGTGATTGTGGTAGATGATGAAAGCACTGATGAAACAGTTTCGATCGCTAAAAGTTTAGGGGCTAAGGTATTACAAAGGAAGATGGATATAGAAGGAAGGCAGAGAAACTGGGCATATGCGCAGGCAAGGAATGAGTGGGTTTTAAGCTTAGATGCGGATGAGAGGTTGACTGAGGCGTTAAAAGAAGAGATCGAAGCGGTAATTAAAGCACCGGGTGATTTCGTTGCCTTTTCTATACCTTTACGCAATTATATTGGTAGTTATTGGGTAAGATATGGGGGTTGGTATCCTGCAGGTAAGGTAAGGTTATTTAGAAAGGATAAGTTTAAATATGAAGAGGCAAGGGTTCATCCCCGCGTTTTTATTCAAGGTAGGTGTGGACATCTAAAAAAGGATATTATTCATAAGGGATACCCTGATTTTTCTCATTTTTTAAATAGTCTTAATTATCAGACCACTCAGGAGGCAAAGAAATGGATAGAGATAGGCCGAAAGATGAGTTTTTTTTATGCACTCTGGCGGGCCATTGATAGGTTTTTCCGTACCTACATCTATAAAAAAGGTTATCGCGATGGTTTCATAGGATTTATGGTAGCAACCTTTGCTTCTTTATATCAGATATTAAGTTATGCTAAATACCGGGAATTTAAGAACATCTCTACCAAATCTGCTTAAGAAATCCTGTTAAACCTTTAAATATAAAATTAAGGAAAATAGATGAGGCTGTTAATTACGGGAGGCGCAGGGCTGGTGGGCAGTCATTGCGCAGAATTCTTTGCCCGAAAGAATCCTAAGAATGAAATTATTGTTTTAGATAACTTGATGCGCTCAAGGATCTTTGGCTATGATAAGAAATCCGTAGAATTTAATTGGGATTATTTAAAGAAGTTTAAAAATATTAATTTAATTAAAGGTGATATCCGTATTAAAGGAGATGTTTTAAAAGCTATCGGTAAAGGTGTGGATGTAGTTATCCATACCGCAGGTCAGCCTGGGGTGCCTTCCAGTCTAAGAAAGCCCTTAGAAGACTTTAGTATCAATACCTACGGAACCCTTAATGTTTTAGAGATAGCCCGTAAAAAACCAAAAGATACCGTCTTTATTTACTGTAGTAGCAATAAGGTATACGGAGAAAATGTCAATAAGATTCCCCTAAGGGAATTAGAAAAAAGATATAGCTATATAGGAATAAAAGGTATCTCCGAAGAGATGCCTATAGAGGTAGCCGGGCATACCCCTTATGGGGTATCAAAGCTAGCAGGAGATTTATATGTCCAGGAGTATGGTTATATGTATAAGATGAAAACCGGGGTATTCCGCATGTCTTGTATCTACGGAACCCGACAATTTGGCTTTGAAGAGCAGGGTTGGGTCGCCTGGTTCATTATCGCTACTTTATTTAATAAACCCATTACTATCTATGGCAATGGTAAACAGGTCCGCGATATGCTTTATGTGGATGATTTAGTAGATGCATTTGACCGATTTATTGAATCTAATCTAAGCCATGGTCTCTTTAATATCGGAGGAGGACCTGATAATACCATCTCACTTCTGGAATTCCTCGATGAATTAGAGACTCTAACCGGTAAAAGACCTAAGGTAAAATTCTCTGATTGGCGACCATCTGATCAGAGGGTATATATCTCTGATAATACCAGACTTAAGAAAATGCTTAACTGGTCAGTTAAGACACCGCTTAAAGAGGGTTTAAGAAAACTAACGGATTGGGTAAGCGCTAACAAGGAATATTTTATTTAAGATGGAAAAAATAGGGGTTGTGTTTTTAGACCGCGATGGGGTAATAAATAAGTATCCTGGAGATAAAGAATATGTGAAATCCTGGGAGGAATTCCATTTTCTTTATGGGATAAAATCTGCTTTAAAAGAATTACAAAAAAATGGTTTTAAAATTTTTATTATCTCAAATCAGGCAGGTGTAGCTAAAAGAATTTATTCAGAAAAAGCACTTAATAAAATTACTGAAAATATGTTAAATGAATTAAGAAAAAACCGCATCAAGATCGATGGGGTTTACTACTGCATCCATCAAGAAAAGGATAATTGTTTATGCCGTAAGCCTAAGACCGGCCTTTTAGATAAGGCAATAAGTAAGCTTAATTCTGAGGGTTATTGTTTAGACCCTTTGAAAAGCTATTTTATCGGCGATACCATCCGGGATATTCAAACCGGGAAAGCCAGAGGCCTTAAAACTATCTTGGTCTTTTCAGGAAAAGAAAAGCCAGAAGACAAAGCTACCTGGCAGGTCCTTCCTGATTACACTGCTTTAAATTTATCTGAGGCAGTTAAGATAATCTTAAATAAGATATGAAGATAATTATTGCTTATGCTTCCTGTGGCATGGGTCATCGTATAGCAGCAGAGGCATTATATGATTATATTCGAGAAAATTTTAAAGATAAAGAGGTAAAAATTGTTGATATCCTAAATTGTACAACCCCTTTATTTTCTTATCTTTATCGCCAAGGATATTCTTTTTTAGTGCAATATCTAAGATTTATCTGGGCATTACTTTATTATCTTACACTGAAAAATCCTTATCTCCGTATCTTTCTAAATTTTTTGTGTTATTTAAACAGCCGAAGCTTTATAAATTATCTTTTATCGGAAAGACCAGATATCGTTTTGAATACACATTTTTTCCCTTTAGAGATTGCCAGTAGAATAAAAAATAAATTAGGCTTTAGATTAATTACGGTAATTACTGATTTTGGGGTGCATCCTTTCTGGGTAAATTATAATTGCGATGATTATATTGTTGGCTCTGAATATACCCTCAAGCAATTAAATAGAGAAGGAATACCTAGAGAAAAAATTAAAATTTTTGGGATTCCTCTGAGAAAGGATTTTTTAGTAAGATATGAAAGAAAAAAAGAGGGATTTAGCGTACTTATTCTTACAGGTTCCTTTGGTTTCTCTTTGATTGAGAAGATCGTAGAGATGTTATCCTTTAAGATAAATCTTTATGTGGTTTGCGGAAATAATCAAAGGCTTCACCTTAGGCTTAAGAAAAAAAAATATAATAAAGTAAGATTATTTGGTTTCACCAATGAAATAGCTAAGATTATGTCTGAGGTCGACTTGGTAATTACCAAACCAGGAGGATTGGGGATTGTTGAAGCATTAGCGATGGATTTACCCATGCTCTTTATTGATGGAATACCGGGACAGGAAACCTTAAATGCTAAGGTTTTAGAATCCTATGGTTGTGGAATAAGATTAAAAAGATTAAAGGAGATAAAAGATTTAGTCTTAGATTTAAAAAAAGACTCTAATAGAATTGACCTTATGCGCAAAAATGTTATTAAGTTTAAAAAACCCAATGCCACCCAGGAGATTTGTAACTATGTATGTTCAGGTAGTCTTCGGACTCCCTCTTAAAGGACCCTTTGATTATCAGGTCCCCAAGAATCTTAAAGAAAAAATAAAGAGCGGTAAACGCGTGGAGGTAAATTTTCGCAATGAGATTCGTGTAGGTTATATTGTGGGGATTAAAGAGAAAACTGAAATTAAGACTACAAAATCTATAATAAAGGTTCTTGATGAGGTGTCCCTTTTAGATAAGCACCTTATGTTGCTTACAAAAAGGATTTCCGATTATTATGGTTGCTATTGGGGCGAGGCGATTGAAGCGGTATTCCCTTTAGCTTTAAGAAAGCTAAAAGTAACCCCCTATTTAATTGAACCAGAAGAAAAAAAGAAAGATATAAAGGTTGAGACAATTCTTCTGCATGATTTAGATGGTCGGGCAAGATGGGAAAGATATATTTATTACCTAAAGGAAACTTTAGATAAGGGGCTTTCCTGTTTGGTACTGTTTCCTGACTTAATCTCGTTAGTAAGGGCTAAAGAGATAATTACAGATAAGATTTCCTGTTCTTTGGGTATATTACATAGGAGGCAGACCCAACAATTAAAAGAATGGTTGAAAATAAAAGAGGGTAGGTTTAATGTAGTAATCGGATTACGCTCTGCAATCCTTGTACCTTTAAAAAATTTAGGCCTAATTATTATTGATGAAGAACAAAATGACGCCTACAAACAAAATCAGGTGCCTTATTATCATGCCCGGGAGGTTGCGTTTATGCGGGCAAGGATTGAAAAAATAAAATTAATCTTATCTGCCATCTCCCCCTCATTAGAAACTATGTATCTGGTACGGAAGAAAAAAATAAAATATGAAGTACTTTATAGAAAAGAACCCTATCCTAAGATAAATATTATTGATTTAAATGAATTATCTTATCCTTTTAGAACAAAAGAGGCTATTCCTTTTCCTTTATTACAGGAAAGGATAATCTCTTTTTTAAATAAAAATGCTAAAGTGCTTATTTTTTTAAATCGCACCGGCTTTGCTACCTTAGTTTCCTGTCGTATTTGCGGAACAGTTCTTAAATGTCCGCGTTGCAATGTTAACCTTATTTATCATCTTAAGGAAAAAATTCTTAATTGTCATTATTGTAATTTTAAGATGTTACCTCCTCAGTTATGTCCTCAATGCAATTCTGGTTATATTCGCTATCGTGGTTTAGGTACCGAGAAGATGGAGAGCGAACTGGCGCGGATTTTTCCTCAAGCCAAGATTAAGCGTTTAGATAGTAGAAAGAATAGCCAGGGACAAACAAATGATAAAGAGGCAGATATATTTATTTCTACCCAGTCGATAATAAAACAAAAAGATAAGGTATTTAACCTGGTAATAGTATTGGGCATAGATAATGTCTTAAATCGGGTTGATTTTCGTTCTGCGGAGAAGGCTTTTGTCTTACTTTTAGATCTTTTAACTTTATCTAAGGAAGAGTTTTTTATTCTTACCTGTCTGCCTAATCATTATTGTTTTTCTGCACTTAAGCAAAATAATCCTAAGATATTCTTTGATGAGGAATTAAAGCAGAGAAGACAACTAGAATTTCCTCCTTACAGACATCTGGGTTTGGTAAAGATACGGGGTGAAAAAGAAAAACGGGTAGATCAGGTAAGTAAGCTTATATTTAAAAAATTATCTAAAAATAGGAAAAAAGATATAAAGGTAATCTCAGTTAGTCCTTCTTGGCCAGCTAAATTGCGCGGTAAGTTTTGGTGGCAGATACTTTGTAGCGCTAAAGACCCTGTAGCCTTAAGTAGATTTTTGAAAACAAACTTAAGAAAGGTATCGCGTTCAGGTATAATATTAACTGTAGATATAGACCCTTTATAATGAAGATAATATTTTTTGGTAGTTCCCAATTTGGTGAACCTTCCTTAAGGGCAATTGTAGAAAATAATTATAAAGTTATCTGCGTGGTTACTCAACCGGATAGAAAGAAGGCTCGTGGTCTTAAATCTTTGCCTACACCGATTAAACAGGTAGCCATGGATTTGGGGTTTTTGGTTTATCAGCCAGAAAGGATTAATACCGTTGAGGCGGTTAATTTTTTAAAAGATTTAAATGCAGATTTATTCGTAGTAATTGCTTATGGTCAGATTCTTTCGGAAGAGATATTAAATATTCCTAAGATATTTTCTTTAAATGTGCACGCCTCACTTTTACCCAAATATCGGGGAGCTGCTCCTGTAAATTGGGCAATCATTAAGGGAGAAAAAACTACCGGTATTACTATAATAAAGATGACAGAAAAGATGGATGCCGGACCGATCATCTTTCAAGAAAGTATAGATATTTTAGAGCAAGATGATGCGGTTAGTTTAGGTCAGAAACTTTCTTTACTTTCGGCAAGATTATTAATTAAAACCCTCAGAGATATTCAGAAGAATAATTATCAATTTATTCCTCAGGATGAAGCTAAGGTTTGTTTCGCTCCTCGCCTTAAAAAAGAGGATGGAAGGATTAACTGGGATGAGCCAGCAATCAAGATTAATAATCTCATCCGGGGCTGTATGGGTTGGCCCGGGGCGTTTACCTATTATAAAGGTAGGCGGTTGAAGATATATAAAGCAAAG
>JAMWCL010000057.1 GCA_023819035.1 Candidatus Omnitrophota bacterium | reverse complement strand
GGAGGTTTAGGAAAAATACCCTGTTGATTAAGCCAGTTATTTATATCGCGGTATTCGTTACCATTCTCAAAGTAGATATAGGAATAATTACCACCATTTAAGATACCGCGCGGAAAATTATCGTAAGCAACTGAGATATCATTGGTGCGCTCCCATATCCCATTAATTGCCAGCCAGCTAAAGATTCTATACTCAATACCTAAAGAACCTGTCTTTAATGAAGGGTCTTTGCCATCATCAATCTCTTCATTGAGAAAATATCTTCGGGTGCGGGGATTAAAGATAAACGGATCAATCCCGCTCTTAGTCTTGGGGAGACGATGGTATATTCCTAAAAGTTTACCGGTTAATCGCTCATTTATATCCCAGCTGAATTCTTCTCTTACTACATTTTCGATGAATTTTCCATTATTATCATGAACATTGCGCAGATCAAAAAGATTACCTATCTTTTTATTTAAAAACTCAGATTCAATTCTTAAACCTAAAATACTTCGACCAATATCGATCCCATTGCCTATTCTATAAGATTTAACATCATCCCAATTTAATAGGCTACCCTCTCCTTGATAATAATATTTAAAAGGTATCCGAAAGCTTATGTGCCTTGACCACCACTCATCATCCCTTGTCTCAACATAGCTTGATAAAGAAGCATCAAAGGAGTCATCCATCCGGCAAGCAAATATGCGAAATTTGGTAAAATTATTCTCCTCTTTTTCTGGCTGGATGCCTTCGTATCCGTACTCAGTCTGCATAATACTTTTTAAGGGAAATCTACCCAAAAGAGAAAAGTAATAGGCATAACCCCGATATTTAGATTTATACTGACTATTGGTCAAATCATATTTTGATTGAGAAGTAGCAACCTCAAGGTTAGCTTTTATCCCGTCGATAATCTCATATCCCAAATCTATTCCTTCTACAAAATTACGCGCATCCAATTTATCATCTTGTTTTAAGTTATACCCTAAACGGGTGGTTAGGCTAATCCCGCATTCTAGGTTTTCATCTATAAGATGCTTAATCCTGCTGGCAAAGACAAGATTATCTACCTCTTCATAATCCTGCCAAGGTGTTTTAGGAGAAGCGATGCTGGTAATAAGCGAGGTTTTCTCCTGAGGCTTAAACTCAAAAGATAACCCCCTTAAACTTGTTAGTCTTCTTCCTTCGCTATCGCGGGCAAAGAAGGATATAGAATTATCCCAATAACCCTTATTAAAATCAACTGCTGCTGGATCGGAATTAAAATTTCCTGGTTTCCAACCACGGATCCAAGGGCTCTCCTCCCACCAGATATGATTATTAGATAAAACCAGTGGGTCATCAAAAGTCAAAGCCTGATTCTCATAGGCAAGTGGATATAATCTAAATTTTAAATCCGGCTGTTGATAGTCAAGCCAGAGTTCTCTTATAGGCTGAAATTTTTGCTGTATCTTTAATTCAGGGATATTAAATTGGTCGTAGTTCCAAGGATCAGGTCCCCAACCAGAGGTGGTAATGATTACTGGATGCGTCCGACCATTCTTTACCTTAATCTCGCCAAGATTAAAGGAATTTCCCATAAGATTAGTATTTACTGTTTCATTAAGCGTATAACCGGTATTCGACCAGTATTTTAATTCTACCTCGGCAATATCTCCCCAAAGACTAGTTAAGGTAATCTTATCGCTTTTACCGGTAAAACTCCAAGGATCAACCATTATATTGCTATGAAGGGCCCAACCCTCCTGATTCCCTGTATCTATATCCAGCCTTAACCGCTCATAAATCCTGGGGTCATAAGTATTTTCTTTTCTATCTAACGCAGCGCTAGACAGGATACGCCAATTCTTTTCATTTAAATCCCAATTTGCCCGTCTCCAATAAGTATCCTGGGAAGTTACTCCGAGACGCAACTGGACCTCTCCTTTTACCTTAAAAGCAGGCTTCTCTGACTCAGGCTTTTCTACGCTTTTTTCTCTCTGTTTTTGGGATAGTCCCAATTGCGCAAATTCATCCAATACCCTTTCCATTACCTGATAACGCTGTACCTCTTTAGCCTGGTTAATTTTATTGATATAGTCTTTAGCTACTGGGTGATTCGGCTCTAATAGTAGTATCTTTTTAAATTCATGCAAGGCATCATCGTAGTAAGCCATTTTATAGAAGGTGATTCCTAACTCGCAGAGATAATCTACTGTTTCCGAACCAGCAAAAACAAATCGCATTGATATCAAAACAAAAAAGAGAATAAATAAAAACCCTTTAAATTTATTCTTAGTCATGGGTATGTATACTTTTTGTTTTATAAGTAAATTTTAATTTTGTCAATAGTATTCTGTTCTTTCTTAAGTAATTAAAGTAAAGGTGATAAGCATATAGGCTTTATCTAAGGATTCTATTCTGTTAATAGGGTTGGTCCTCAATTATTCTACGGAGGTTTAAAACATGATTCGGAAGCCAAAAGGCTTAAGGTGATAGCAAGCAGGGACGTTCCTTATCCTAAAGCATAGTCTGTCCCCCCTTAGATAAGATATTAAAAACTTTCACTTAAGAAATATAACTTATCCTTGCCAATTATCTGCCTCTTGAGCTCAAGAAGT
>JAMWCL010000034.1 GCA_023819035.1 Candidatus Omnitrophota bacterium | reverse complement strand
TAACGCATTAATGCAACATGCACAAGGTATAACGCCCTTTATCGCCCACCTCTTTTCTGAAACCACAACGCCTAAAGCACAACCTACAACACAAAAAGGCCACTTTGTTTTAGTTACAAAAATTACTGATGAAAAGGTCGAATACTTCTACGATAAAGGAAATACCTTCTTACCGAAAGAGAAATTCTTAGAGGAATTCTCAGGATATGCTCTATTCACCACTCATAACCTCCCGCCCCTCGCTCAATTACTTTTGGATAAAGAATCAAAGCAGATCTTGGGAGCAAGATATGCTAGTAGACTGCGTTATTACAGTCCTCTTG
The DNA here is from genome assembly GCA_023819035.1 of Candidatus Omnitrophota bacterium. Classification (GTDB taxonomy): domain Bacteria; phylum Omnitrophota; class Gorgyraeia; order Gygaellales; family Profunditerraquicolaceae; genus JAMWCL01. The sequence goes on along the minus strand of JAMWCL010000034.1, from coordinate 14,496 downwards.
ATGCTATTATAAGTGCTGGTGTTTCCAGTGCTTCTTTATTCTTCACGATGTATTATCCTCCCGCCTCTTTAACCCAGGCTATATTTCAACCCATAGTTACTTATGGAATTACCTATATTGGCAAACAGAATCACTGGAATCCTTATTTGACCGCAGGTTTAGCTGCTTTGGGGAGTACAATCGCCGGCAATCTTCCTTTAGGCAATCTTTCCTTAGGAAAATTAGGTAAAATTCCTTTAGGTAATACTGGAACATGGGCAGATTTCGCTAAAAATGTAGTAATAGATACAGCAAAGATAGCGGCTATAACGGCAATAAAGTATTATGGTGCAAAGCAGGGCTGGAAGGGATTTGAGGATTTATTTGCAGCTGGGGTGGGTATTGGGCTTCAAGGTGGTCTTAATGCTGTTTATAACAATGAGAATTTCTTTAAGGGAGCATGGTATGCCTTAAAAGATAGTCTAAATTTTAATCCAAAGTATCTGGTAATGCAGGGTCTAAGGCTTGGGGGTGAATATTTAGCCAAGAAAGATAAAAAATTTGACGAAAGGATATTCTCTTCTTGGGGAATGAATCTCTTCTCTGGAGGACCTAAGGACATCACCTGGACACAGGCAATTGCCGAAGGGATCGGAATGGGCTTAGGTTCTTATGCCTTAGGTAGACTCACCAAAAACGCCAAGCAGGCTATGCTTACTGACTTAGGAGCAATGCTAGGAGGTGCAATAGTTGGGGCAGCAATAATTCCCAAGGTTGATTATTGTGGAAATGAAACTACTTTCTGGAAGGTATTTAAGTATGATTTATGGCAGAATATTAAAAATATAATCATTCAAACCCGAGCAAATGCTTTGGGCTGGGGGTTCTTTAATCTTGACCAAAATGGCTTGCCTGATTATTCCCGAGGAATCTCTCCTATTGGAGCCTTGGGTCAGATAGACTACTTAGTAAATGTGCAGAAATACGGCTACCTGCAGACATATATGCAGGGCGTGCAGTCAAGCTTGCATTACCAGGCAGTGGGAAATATAGGAAATATATTTTATGATTTAACAGGAGGATATAAAGCGGCTTATGTTCCGGGAGCAGGGGTGGCACGGGGAAGGCTTGACAGGGATATAATAATTAAAGATTATAAAATTGGTAAAGATAAAGATCCCATTCAACTTCAACTTCAACTTCAACTTCAAGGCGCAGGGATGAAAATTGATTATTATCGCTCTCCAGATTTCCAAAAGCTTCAGATCCCCTATTTACCTTTAACTAAAGATAGTAGAGTAACATTAAATTGGGGAGAAGGCGGGAGTTCTTATAAAGTAGAAGTAAAGCCTGGACCTGATAGTCTTTCCATCCGAACAATTCAACAAACGGAGAGCTTGGAACTGGTAAGAAAGGAGCCACCATTACCAAAGGTTTCGTTGGATAAACCTGAGAGTTCTGAAAAATGGTGGGCAGAAAAACTGAGGTTATTACCAGAAAATCCTTCTTTAGATAAATCAGAGAATCTTCAAAATCCTGGGAGTATTCCTTTACCAACATTTGAGTGGGTGAGAATAGTGGACAAACAAGTGGACGAACTAGTATATTATTTTGGAAAAAATTTAGTTGTGGGGAGTACAGAAAGACAAAGTGCTACTTCTAATATTTTTTCCGCAACCCCTACAATAGATACAATAGATAGGATTAATCGGATTAATTTAGGAGGAGTATCGGAAAAAAATGTTACCTTATTATTAAAATTATTAAAAGAGATAAATCCCTCAACATTACCTGAAGGTAAAATTATTAAATCCCTTTCGGATCTTAATAAATATGGGGTGGGTAATATCTTGGATAAATTAGGAAGAAAGGATATAGAAGGATATGCCTCGGGAATGGAAATTTTGGAATTGACTACCTACCCTGGTTGGCTTGGCTTAGGACCGACCTATCAAGTCTCCTCTGAGACAAACCCTAACCTTATTGCCTCTTTCCACAGGATAAACCCCTTGGTTTTAAACACATTAATTGCTAATCAGAACGGTTCGCCCATAATAATAAATCCCGAAGGGAAGATTAGCGCCGACTATTATCTGAGACTCTTTTATAACGATATACCGGGGGATATCCCTATAAAAAATTATCTCGCCTCTAATTCCTATTTTCTTAGCAAGCAAGGATTTTATTTCCAGGGAAAGATAAATGAAGGAGAGATTGAAGGGAATTTTGTTGGGGTTTCTCCTGAGAATATCCTTGGTAACTCAGTTGGGTTAAATGATATTGCCTTGCTTACTACTTATAAGGATTCAATTCATTTAGTAAAGGCAAAAGGGAGCTTAGATTTAAGAACCGGTTTTAGAGGCGAAGCATTTAATGATGGAAGTGAGTATTGGAATCAAAGAAAATTGACTCATACCGCAGTCTCTCCTTTTGGAATAGTAACAAATTATCGTCTCGGGGAACTGCGTATAGATTCCGGAAGGGAAGCTGAGGTTAAAAAAGGTGGTCTTTATTATTTAGGTCATCCAGATAATGATATTAATTTTTATTTATTTAGTATACCCGAAAAGGGCCAATCCTTTGAGATAGAGAATAATTATCCAGTAGTGAAGTTAGGAGATAGATTTTATCCTAAGAATGTAACAATTTTAGACCGCTTAGGACCTAATCAAGAACCTATTTTTGCGACCTTTGATTCCCAAGAAATAGGTTCAACAATTCCAGGAACAGATATTAAGATTAAAGAAAAACCTTATCTCTTTGTTTCTAATAAATCACTCATTCCTTCTCCAGGAGTAATTGCCAGAGAAGGATATACCCATTATTCGAAAGTAGGACCCGAGGCTCTCTATATAATTTTTAAAGTTCCTATAACCTTCTTTTCTTCCACACCAGGCCTTTCTCCAGGAGAATCTGGCTATCGCTATTGCCCTGTTCCTTTGGATGGTAAGGAGGATCCTAACCTTCCTGATGCAATGATTAGATATAATAATGGTAGAAATGAATATGGCGCTAAAGGAGGAATTTCATTAACCAAAAGGATTACAAAAGCCCAGTATGAAACATTTGTTGAAAACGTAATGAATATAGATAATTTTAAAAAATTCTTAGAGATAGTTTTTCCTCAACCTCTTCAACCACAAGATATAGCAAATATATATAATATATATAAAGATAATCCTAAAAGTTTTGTAGACTCAGCCATTCAGTCCTACCTTTATTTCCTTCCTAATGGAGCAAATAGAAAGGACGCATTCTTAGAAATATTTAATAAATTCGGTATCCTGCCTAATTGGGACTCAGAGATCATCGGAGATTTTTCAAACATAGAAGTTCCTCAGCAAACAGAACCACCAAAAGATATTTCCTTTACCAATACTAAAACCGAATATATGGGTGAAGGGCGATTTAAAGGAAATATTGGTTTCTCGCTTGACTCTCCTTCTCCACGCCTTTTTGACCCAGGCGCCATCCATACACTTCCTTCGGATAATTATCTTGAATTACCATTACCTTCCTTAAAAAATGTATCCTTTGGTGATGGAAGAATAGAAATAGGCATAGAAGGAGCCTTATTTCCCACCGAAGGAACACGGTCAAGGTGGAATAATAAAGAGTTCAATTCCCTAGTCGTATGGGACGCCTCTCTCAGACAAAAAGAACAACATCCCTTTAATGCCTCTGGAATCATAAATGGAGAGTTTATATTTAAAGGAAAACAAGGTTGGATACCGGATAATAATGCACAAATACAAGGCAAGATAGAAGGCAAGATAGAAGGCAAGATAGTAGATCCAAATAATCCAGAAAATAATATGAAGATAAATAAGATATTTAAGATAGACCACAATCTTTATAGTTTTCATGTTTGGGCTACAGATGGTAAGTTGCCTCATCATGGTGTGTTTAAAAATCTTAAAATTAACAACCCAGAGATACCTCTGTTACCGCAAGAAGATACAACAGTTAAGAAAGGAGATACACTTGGGAAAATAATTACATACACAGTTAAGAAAGGAGATACACTTGGGAAAATAATTAAGCAAGAAGGTCTTAAGATGACTCCCCAAGAGTTAGCCAAACTTAATAATCTTTCTAACCTAAACCTTATTTATCCTGGGCAAAAGCTACGCTTACAAGTAGAAAAAGAATCCGGGGTTAAATCCAAAGAAGAACCTTCTAAGGTAACCACCCACACTGTATATCGGGTAGAGTCTGATTATATATCTGCGAACCCAAAGTGTACATTAGAAGGACGTCCCGAAGGTTTGAAGATAATAGTTCCTTTGAGTAGTAGGGAAGGCGATCCCTCAACCTATGGTGTGATCTTAGCTACCTCTCCTGGAGCAAAGATTGTTCAGATTGGAACTGAAGTAAAGAGAGATAATTCTGGAAAGATAATTGAAGTTAAAAATCCTGTCTGGTTTGGGAATGGATTTTGGGGAGGCGCAGGTAATATAAATGGTTATGAGTGGCAGAATCCAGTTATAGAATTTACTCAGCGGGGAATAAAGATAGGTGAGGGGTTATGCTGGGATAGAATACCCATAAATGATAAGATAGAGGAAAAAAATCTTCAGATTAAGATTAATAATAATCCCATCGCGAAATTCTATAATAATCGTGAAGAAGGAGTTTTAAGGAATTTCTTCTATTTTGATGGTGAAAAAATTCAACTTCAATTTAAAGATAAAGATTCTCTGAAGCTTTATTATTCAATAAAAGAAGGAAGGCAACCCAATCCTTCTGATGATTATCTTTTAGAAGGAGCAGAGGGTTTTAGTAAGTACAATGGTATTGAGAAGGAAATTTTCTTAGATAAGCAACTTACCATCATCGGTATAGCAGGAAATTGGGCTTTAAGAGGTTTTGCCAAAGGAGGGATTGTCCTCGTTGAGGAGGGAAAAGGAAAAGGAAAAGAACCTTGGATTAATAAAATTGATGTAAATGGCGGTTATTCGGTTCATACAAAAGGTAAAGGTTATAATATCTATACCTCGGATAAGTTTTCTATTCCCTTCCTTTTATTTCCTTCCCCTTTATCCATTGATGAGCAAGGTCGTGTTTCTCTTGAGCAATTATTAGCACCACTTAATCTTACCTTTGCCCCTACCAATCCCGGGGCAAGCATATTAACCGAAGTTGCCGGCAAAAAGGTAATTCAAAAATTTTATTTAGATAAAAAAGACCGAGTCACTGCCCGTTATTTTAGCCCAAATCCTGGCGAAAAACTAGTGTTAATAAATGAGAATGGGAAAGTGAAGGTGACTCCAATTACTATTGATCTCAACAAGCTAAAAGATAAACCTCAATGGAAGGATTTATATAATAAAGCTTTAGAAGCTATAAGGGAAGGAAAGAGTACATTTAATTTTGAAAACCGTAGGTACAAAATTAATAAAACAGAATTGGTATTGGATGCTTATCGTGATCGTGATATTTCCTATAAAATTAAAATTGTTGATGGTGGCAAATCTATCAAATTTATCCCTTATTCCCTAAGGGTTAACAACAAAGAAATTCCGATTGATGAATTTAAAGCTAACCTATATAAACTGCTTACCGAGGCGCATAACCAGGCAATAAAATTTAATAATTATCCTGAAGAATTAAAATTAGCAATCAAGGCTTGGAATAAAGGAGGTAAATCCGGTGAACTAAACAAACTTGTAAAGGCAATGCATTATGCAAAGAAAGCAATAGAGGATATAAATAATAGGCTCAGGAGGGGGGATATAGAAATTGATCCCCGAAATGGGTTTAGTTTTGGTATAGGACATGGGTTGGGTATAGGCATTGATATTGTGGGTATGCCTATAGGTTATGTAATAAATGATAAGATAGGTAAATGGTTAGGAATCAAATGTAGTCTTATTGGGGATTTCCGATATTATAAGGAGGGTGTGAGGATACATCTGAATAATGCGATACGCGATGGCAATAAGATACTTGCTACCTTAGGGATTGTAAAAGGCGAGGGGGTTTCCGCGTATGAGGCTCTTCCCGCAGTGGTAGATCTAGTGGGAGTACTAGCTACCGTAGCTGCATTTTCTGTTTCAGAAAATCCTCAATCATCTTTAGCTGTAGGAATGGTTATAAGAAATGGGGTTTTCTCTCTTCTAAGAAATGTAGGAATTGGGGTTTCTGGAAATTTATTGGCCACCAATCTAGCAAGTTATTTTATTCAGAACAAACCATTGAGCTTTGAGGATAATCTTATGGTGGCTTTGACCTCTAGTATTCCAGGTATGTTTAGAGTAATGGCGGTTAGTCGAGGAGCAAGTTTCTTGCGATCCGCGGCACCTGAAGTTTCGGCAACATTGTGGTTAACAGTCGGTCATGTTGAGAGTATTGTTCGTACAGGAAGGCCGATGGATTTTCCGGAAAGCGTAAGAAACATCCTAACTACTTATGGATTTATGGCTGGTGGCAATGCTTTATCGAAGGTTATTTCTCAATACGGCGGAAAGCTAAATGTAATTAGAATAGCCTTAAATCCCACCAGTAAGGTGTCATTTGTTTCCTATCCGGTAATTGGTGCGGTGGTTTATCCTGCATTTGGTGAAGGCGGTTACCGAAACCCAACTAATTATTTAATCGGAGCGGGTGCTGGATTGGGTCTACGCGGAGGAGCAGGTTTAACTGTTGCGGGTGCAAAATGGTTACGCCCACAAATTGCTAACAATGCAATATACCGCTCTATCCGTGCAGGATTTTCTGCTGGCGGAGGAGGTTTTAACCAGCTTCCTTTAAATGAAGCGATAGGCGCAGGTTTTATTCCTAAGGTATATGATGTTTCTTACCATATAGGGCAAATAGGTGGGCGTTATGCTGGAGTATCTCTGTTGCCCGGCTTAACTGCAGGTCCGGTTGTAGGGTATAGCCTTAGAGGTATAGTTACCGGCAGATGGGATTTGGATAAAGAAGCTGGTTTGTATATGGGGAGTGGAGTAGCTCTGGTATCCCTTGGAGGTTTGGCAACCTTAAGATATGGTTCAAGATTAACCTCTTATCTTTCTTCAAGATTAATCCCCTATCTTTCTTCAGGTAGAATCGGATTTTCTAGAGGCTTAAGAGGTTATCCCTTATCTGCCAATGAGGTAACCTTAACCCTAAAATCCCCATCTATCTTCAAAACCGCTTATTATACAGGAAGAGCATTTAGGATAAGTGCTTTACCTGCAATCGGGGCGGGTAGTATCTATGCTTTAAGTTCTTTGGAGATAGCTAATTTTAGTCCATCTTGGAAAGAGACTGCTTTGATCACCACGCCTTTACTAATTGCTGGTGGCTGGTTGGCCATAAAATCAGGGAGATTGACTCCTTATTTATTAGGAGCAGGTAAATATGCTTTCCATATAGGTGTTCCTCTGCTGGGAGTGGGTGGCTTAGGTGCTTTAGGTTACGGTATTGAAAAGAGATTCTTAAATGGAAGGATAGATTCGCTTTTCTCAAGAGAAGCACTGCCTTATACTGCTACCATTTTAACATTGGGAACATTAACAGCAATAAGAGCATATCGTTCAGGCAAATTGATTCCTCTTTTAGCCTCCATGTTTAGAAGGGTTCACTCTATAGATAAACTCCCTAAGTGGATATATCAAAAAGGTCTTTCACCCCTGGGTAAGGGCTTCATGTATACAACTGGTTTAAAGATACCCTTGGTCTTTCTTGCTGGTTCAACTGCGGGTGCCTATCACGATTCGCGGCATTGGTATAAGGTTATAGATTCCCAGGGTAATCTTCATACCCTTTCTCCATTATCAGAACTTGGTCCTGCAGGATATTTAATAGGGATGTTTATGAATCCTGGCCGGCAAGTTTTTTTTACTGGTATAGGTGAATTTTTGAATAGGACCGGCTTATATAAGAATAACTTAGCAGATGTGGTGAGGGGTCTTCAGTATATGGAAAGGAGGCAATACGATACATGGTCAGAGGGTTTAGAGAAAAAGATAGGGGTTTTTGCCTCTCTGTTTACTTTTGCCCCACAACTCTTAGATACCTTTATGCAGATAAGGTCGGGTAGCTTATTTTTCAGTGCTTTTGGAGATCCGATTAAGACATTCCGCGATATTTTAAATCTTGGTGGTATAATTCAAGATTTAACCGGTGGTAAGGGATATGAAGCGAGTTGGACGCAAGTGGGGAGGATTTTTGGTTCGCTGGTTGGTTTTTATTTAGGTGCAAGGGGATTAAGTAGAGATATTATAGGTGCTTCAAATGGTCAAAGATTTGGGTATGTAATGGGTAAAGGAATTCAGACAGCAGCAAACCTTCATCTTTGGAATACTGCTTTAGCTTTATTGCTTCCACCCACAATCCAAGGGGTTAAACAAAGGGATATTCAGCTTTCCGAGTTTAAAAAATCTGCTTACAATGTTGCTTATACTCCCGAGGAAATTGGGAGATCTGCCTTAGCAGGAGGGGTGATTTGGAGTCTATTGGGTGCAGGTTCTACCTGGATTACTAATTTTGTAAATAAGATTAGAGAAGGTAATGGGATAGGGATGAGATTTTTAAAAGGTGAATATGCTACTATTTTTAAGACCGCAGCCAATACCGCTCATAAAATAGAATTGGGTAAGATTATTACCCCTTCTCTCTTCTTAGAGACAAGCTCTTTAATGTATTATGGTGCTAAGCACAAGTATTGGTTTGGTAAAGAAGAGGTAAATGAGTTAGATGGACGAAAAAGAACCGCCCCCTCTGTTTTAGGTAATTATATTGCAGATTTATCTCTAATTATTGGTGGAATCGGTGTAGGTATGGCAATAAGAAACTTTAAGACGGCAAAGATAGGTGCAGATATTTCTCGATTTGCGGATAAGGTTTTTGGAACCGGCAAAGAAGGAGCGATATTAGATAAATATAGACGTGCTTATGGAATGGTTGGTGCGGGTATAGGTGCAGGCATAGGTATTTGGAAGGAGAGCCAAGATGGAAGGGTTGAGTGGAAAAATGTTTTAATTTCTACTGGTTTAGGATATCTTGGCGGAAGATTTTTGAGATGGGCTGTCCCTACACTTCCTTCCTTTACCGGGAATTTAATTTCTTTAGGTCTAATCACTTATGGGATAAAGAAAGCAGTGGTTGATCCTTTAGTTAGTTGGTTTGATTATTGGCGCGATTCTAAGAATTATCCTTTAGATTGGCGGGAGGCATCGGAACCACACATTTTTGATAAATATACTCCTTGGAGATATGCCAGGGATTCTTCAGGAAATAAAATAATAGAAGGGGCAAAGTATAAGCGCGAGATTGTTAAAGAAAGAGATATTATTAGTTTAGGTAAATTGATGGGTAAAGCCCCATTTGATGTGATTGTAATAAAGGATGGCAAACCAATAAAAATTAAAGAAGGTGAAAAGCTTCCGGATGGAAAAAAAACCTTTGCATATACGTATAAAGGAGAAAGAGCGGTTAAAACTACAGATTTAAAGCATATGCTCTTTCTGGGCTTAAGTGTGCTGGGAGTAAGTAGATTCTTAAAAGCCAGCATCGGCGCTTATAGAAAGGTTATGCTCACCGAACAAAAAGGAGTATTAAAGGCAAGTTGGGATACTTTAAAAACTGAATTAAATAGGAGATTTGGAGATGTGAAAGATGGAGGCACCTTATTAGGAAAGGCTTTTAATAATCCAGGCTTAACCTCATTGGGTTTAATTGGTGCAGGAGGAGCAACTGTGGCATTAGGTAGGTTGACAGGATTAAAGGATACAGAGATTCAAGGAGTGAATGTGGGGGATGTTTTAACCGGTATTGGTTATGGGATTGCTGGTTTAGGAACGCTGGGATTGTTGACGCGGGGCAAGGGAGCACAAGCCTCTTCTTTATCAAGATACATTGCTGCTACTGGTGCAGTTATTACCAAGGGTTTAGCTGTAGACTTAGTAGGTGCCTCAGCAGTAAATTTAGCCTTAGTGATTGCTCCTTTACATTTGGTAGTTGGAACAACCTCCAGATTGGTAAAAGAAAGTATCTCTAATTCTGCTTATACAGATATTGAGCGAAGATTAATCAATGCAACGCTGGGTGCTTTCTATATTACAAATGAAGAGGCATATTTAGCTCAGAAGGACCTTAAATCTGGTCAACAGGTATTTCTCCATCCTAGTGCCTTAGCTTATCTTGACCTTGGTTCCTTCTCGGATAGAAAATCACTTTATGAGAAGACGGGTTTTCTCTTAAGGTATATCGAGCGTGGTTTTTGCATCGGATTAAGCGGAATAAATGAGGCAACCGGTAAAGCAAATGTTGGCTCTTTTGCTGAATTTAAAGGTATAGCCCAAACAGAGGGTTATTTAAAGGCTTTGCTGACCCGAGGCATTCATCCTACTAATATGAGCTTTGCTGCTATTTTAACCCTTGCTGCTCCCTTAGCAAGAGGAATCCTACCTCATATTAAAACCCGTAATTTTGGTTATAAATTTAGAGCGGCAATAAAAGGTTTGGAAGCACTGGCAATACCTGTAGAGAGATTAGGATTAAGATCCTCTGGTTTAAGAGGCTGGACGCAAAATGCTTATCGAAGAGCAATAAATATGATCTGGGAAGGAACTCGGCAGGAAGTGGTGGACGAGCAGATAACCGGACTGGCAATAAGTCTCCTTCCTATCTCTCCTCAATGGCAAGAGGTTCTTCAAGAAATCGTAAATGAAGGACCAAAAATTTCCAGCAAACAATTCAAGACCTCAGAAGGACTAGTCCACACAATCCAGACACATAATTATTGCAGAATTTCAGATATTGAATTCCCAGAGGCTACAAGATTTGTGGATAAAGCCAAGTTTAACATTCGTGAATCCTTAATTGGAAAGATGGGCAAAGATTTATTAAAGAAACCTGATTTGCTGGATATGCTGGATAAAGGTTTGCCAGTAGGAACCAGGATCACTTTAGAATTAACGGGTCAAAGAAAGGTAACCTTTGAGGTAGGTCATGATTGGGGAGGTGGGTTTGCAGTTTTAAAAGAGGTAGCAAGAATAAACAGCGAATTAAAGAGCTTAGATGCATTAGAAAAAGAAAAAAGACTTTACAGCTTGGCCAGTGAGCTAAGGGCTAATCCTTGGCGGCTTGAAAGAACAATTGCAATTGAGCGGGTTTTAGCCTATTCTTTGGATATAAATGACAAAAAAGCTATGGAGATGGTTGCGCAGGTGATGGCTGATCCTTATCATCTTCATCGTCTTGAGATCAGGAGTCCCGAAGGAGGGAATCCCCTTTCTATTAGCACCCAGGCTTTTATTGAACGCCGGATTTATGATAAGGATTTTGATAGAGAGGTGCGCAAGGCACAAGAAAGCCTTAAACTTTATTCTTCTGCCTCTGTTCTTTCAACCCCATTGAAATCTGGATGCTTTTATTTAGAACCCTACCGGGGAAAGCATAAAGCAGGAGAAGATAGATGGACACCTAAGAGCCAAAGGTTAATGCCTTATTTACATATAAGCTCGGTAAGGGGAAATGATGCCTTAGTCTCTTATTTACGTAACCGAGAGGATTACGATTTAGTTAAATACCAGAATGCAGTTAAGACCATTGAATATATAAGCAAGCAGATAGCCACTGAGCAGGCCTACTATAATTTAATAGATAAAAGCGGGATGTCTTGGTTTGAAAAAGCAAAGTTTCATCTATTAGGAGCTATGAACTTGGGTGAAAAAGAAAAGTTACGCCAAAAATTAATAGAGAGAATACATAATGACCCTGTGCTTTCATATAAGATAAAGGAACTGAAAGAAAAAATAGAATCTTTTAAAAAAGCCCTACCCAAATCTGAAGATAAGGTTAAGGATAAGATTAAAGTATTAAATAAGCAACTTAAAAATTTGGAAAGACTCTCTCAAGGAAGACTTGGATTTAGATTAGGAGATATTTATATGCAGGATTATCTTCAGCAGAAGACAATGGAAATTCTTGGTCAGGGTATATCTACCGATGATGCAATTAAGTTTGCTAAAAAGGAAGGTAAGAGATTAGAGATACCTAAAAATATTATTGATTCGGTTGAAGATAAGCTTAAAAACATTGCCAGATATGATGCCAGAAGTGTAGCGTATATTCTGAAGGATATTTTAGGATATAAGAATGGGGATAAGCGCGGGATTATTGCTGATTTATCAGAAAGAGGCATAAATTTTGCAAAAGGTATCAGTGCTACTCCTTTTAATGGAAAAGGAACATTTGAGATTTTTATTCCCGGAGGCTTAAAAAATACTTTGACTAACACGGGAACAACTGCTCAGGCATTACAGAGTGGTAATGGAGAATATTATGTTGCCTTTGATCCCTTTGCTAACTTAGATTATGATGTAATGGAGATTAACAAGGGTGGAAGGAAGGAAAGGGAAGTCATTGTAAGGCCAAATGCTACTGGAGAGTATAATACCAGACACGAATGGACGCATATTGTAATAGCAAACGCGGCTGAAAAAGGTTTACTTACTGGTAAGTTACTTGAGGCAGCAAATAGATTAGCAGAAAAGACAGGTAGGAAAGTTTCTGATTTAGACCTATCCCTTAAAGAAATGGGAGATAATGAAATTTTAACCCAATACTTTAGTGGTAGGTCAATAGTTAAAGTATTTTCTAAAAGTGATTATTTGCAAAAAGAACTTGATAATCCTATGGTTAATTATCTGGCTAAAGTTTATTTTATGACCAATCCTAATGAAGTTATGCCTGATAATCTCTTTACTTATTTTGCAAAAGTTGGTGAGGATAAATTTTTAGATTATGTCTATAATTTTGTCAAAGGAAGTTTGAGGGGGGTTAGAACAAAAGAACAGGAAGATAATCTTAAAGTAGCTGAAGAGATTGTTGGGGAAGCTACCCGATATACCCAAAACCTAACCCTAAAGGGTCTTAATCCCTGCACAGAAGCCCAATTAAGAAAGATATTTGTGGATAAGGTTATAGAGTTGGGAAAAGAAAAAGGTGTTAATCTGAATGTTTATCAGAGATTGACCTCTTTATCTACAGGAAGAAATACTTCGATTATTGGCTATCAACCAAAAGGAACAGGTAGGCTTGTTCGTAGAGGTGATGGGATTCTTTTGGATGCGGTGATTGAGGTGAATGGCCAGCGCTATGATGGTTCTTACACTTGGACATTAGGAAACAAAGAAACTCCATTACAAAGAGAAGCGCACAGAGTACTTGAGAGTGCCTTGGATTTTGCTCAATCTGTTATTGTTAATAGAGGTTATTTCTCTTCTAGAAAATTTGTAAAAATTGAAACATATGAAGAACTGGACAAATTGATGAGAGAATATCTTGAAGGTGGAGGTTTTGCTAAATATGGTTACTGGAGAAAGATTCATAGATTATTTGGTGATGACAAAAATCTCCATGCGTTTTCTATAGGTCATTATGATGACCGCACGCCCTTAAAAGGGTTAATCAGGGAGGGCGATGTAATTAGTTTAGAACCCTCTATTTATATTCCGGGATTGATTGGATTTAAAAAAGAGATTACAATGGTTGTGCCTAAGCAAAGGTATGAAGATTTAAGCCAGCAACCAAAGGGTCCGCCAGCAAGGAAAGACAGTCCAGGTTCTGGAAAAACTTCCTCCTCAGCGATTGTTAGAAGTGATTATTTAAGTGAATTACCCAACGCCTCCTCAGCGATTAAGAGGGGAATACTTGAACAAAGGATAACCCCGGCTAATTTGGTTAAAAACGAGGCTTCCTCGCCCATTAGATTATCCACGGAAGAGGTATTTAGAGATAAAAACAATAGGCTTATCTTTAGCAATAGTTTTGGTCCGGGCAAAGTCATTGAGGTTAAACCTCATTATGTAACTGTTGAATTCTTCAAGGATAGATCAAAGATTACCTATGAGGCGGATGCCTTAATTAGCGCAAGATTAGCAGGCACTTGGCTTGCATCCAAGTACTTCTATGATAATCCTTTAACCTACCGTAAAGAGATTGCCAGCAGGTTTAATATCAAACCAGATGAAGAGACCCTAAGAAATCTATCTAAATTTGTTAAATCCGCTATTGGCACAACGTTAGTTAGCTTAAACAAGATCACACTTATTAAACGCGCTGAAGATGCCTTGTATGAAAAGCCGTCATTAAAACTTAAGGATTTCGTAAAAGAGATTACTAGTTTAGCTCCTCAAGATATCTCAAAGAAGCTTACGCAGATGGGTCTGTCCTGGACTGAGCTAAGATATAGCGGGATTAAGCGTAGGATTGCGGATATAATTACACAAAAACCATATCTACTAAAGGCAGAACCGCAGATTCTTATTAAAGTTTTACATAAGGAATTTATTGCGAGGTTAGACTATAAGAGCAAAGACCCCAGGACATTCAAACAATTATTAAAGTCAGTATATAAACTGGATACCATCAAATTGCCGGTTATTCAAGAGGCGATCTTTAAGGATATTAGTCAGCGCAGTGCTTCGCCATTAGCTAAAATCACCTCTTCGTCATTTGTAAAGGAGGATAGATCTGCCTCTTCTGTCTCCATTCCCAGAGGGCTGATTGCTCAGAGAAAGC
>JAMWCL010000033.1 GCA_023819035.1 Candidatus Omnitrophota bacterium | reverse complement strand
AATTTGGAAGGCCAACTGTCAAAGTCCCGTTATTTATTGCTAAGACCGCTTCAGGATTTATCTTTTTTAAAACAACCTTTATGAGTTTATTTCTAAGATTAGCCTTAGAATTTAGCTTTACCTTAATATAATTTTTAGTAAAACCCTCCCAGAACCCTTCTTTTTGATCCTCAAATAAAACCTCCATCTCTTTTTTAAGGAATTTGGCTATATAAATCTTTCTACATTCCTCAGCGATTTTTTTAAGTCTTAAAACCCTTTCTTTGATTACCGGAATAGGTACTTGAGATTTAAGATTATTTGCGACGGTACCCTGCCTTCTACTGTAAGGAAAGATATGCACCTTTAATGGAAGAGTTCTTTTAATCAGATCAAGCGTATTTTGAAATCTCTCTTCTGTCTCACCGGGAAAGCCAACCATAATGTCAGTAGTTATACTGACTTCTGGTATGCCCATTTTTATCTTTTGAATAAGACTAAGATAATCTAAAAAGCTATATCTGCGATGCATAAACTTTAAAACCTCATCATCGCCACTTTGAAAAGGAATATGTAGATGTGGACATAATTTTTTACATTCAGCGAACTTGTTAATCAATTCATCGGTTATATCCTTTGCCTCAATAGAACTTAATCTTATGCGTAAAAGCTGATCAATCTTTTCTAATTCTTCAATTACTTCCACCAGATTTCTCGGGGGATTTAAATCCTTTCCGTAATCACCTAAACAAATCCCGCAAAGCACGATCTCTTTATATCCCTTCCTTGCTAACTGTCGGGCTTCCTTAACAATCCCTTCTAAAGGCTTGCTTCGCGAACGCCCTCTTACTAAAGGAACCTTACAAAAGGAACAGAAATTATTACAACCATCCTGGATCTTTAAGAAAGCACGTGTATGCCCAGAGAAATCACTTATCCCTGGGTTGTTAAATTCTTCTTGAGTATCTTTTTTTAACTTAAGAACATTTAATAACTGAGGGATTCTATATTTGTCTTTATTTTTGACGATATGGGTGACACCTTTAATCCTTTTAATCACCTGGCTATCCAATTCTGTATAGCAACCACAAACCACAATCCTTGCCTTTGGGTTTTCTTTATAGGCCATATGGATATAACGCCGGGATTTAGCATCCGCGCTTTCCGTTACTGTACAGGTATTAATCACATAGATATCTGCTCTTTCTTTATTATTTATCTCTTTAAAGCCCACTTTTAAAAATTGCTCGCGGATAACCTGGGTCTCATATTGATTTACCTTACAGCCTAAGGTATAGAATTTAATTGTCTTCATTTTACATGTATAAAAACCGGAGATAACTTACTACGGCAATTACCGCGGTCTCTACACGCAAGACTAAATCTCCCAGACTAACGGGAATGCAACCTGCCGCTTTTGCTAAACTTAATTCATAAGGGCTAAAATCTCCTTCTGGACCAATGAGGACCAGGATACTCTTAGGCTTCGTTATTTGATTAAGAACCTTATTTAATGGCCTTGCGTTTTCTTCAGTTAAGGTAGGAATGAGTTTTAAATCAAATCCTTTTTCTTTTAAAACCTCTTTAATATCTTTTATTTCAATAAGGGGCAGTTTAAATGACCGGGACTGTTTAACTGCGGAAAGGGCAATCCTTTGATAACGCCTAAGCTGGGTTTCTTTTTTATCATCCTTCCATCTTACAATTACCCTTTCGGTAATCATCGCAATAATTTTTTCTGTCCCTAATTGAGTAAGTTTATCCACAATCTCATCCATCCTTGCTTTCTTAGGAATCGCGCAGGCAACGGTAATCTTTATCTTTTCTGTTTTTTTATTAATCTTATATTTTTCTATAATCTTTGCTTCAAGGCCTTTTATGAAAAATCTTTTTATTATTGCTTTATACTCATTTTCCTTTTCATCAAAGATGAGAACCTTATCCTCTGGTTTTAATCTTAAGACATCTTTTATATGGTGAAGTTCCGACCGGTCTAAAATAATTATCTTATCTTTAGTTATATTCTGGCATGGAACAAAGAAGCGGTACATAAACCTTAGTAATCTTTCTCCGAAAAAACCTCGGCGGTAAAGATGTAAAGCTCTGTAGACTTATCCCTCCAAGCAAAAGGAGAAAGCCCTGCTTTATGGGCACAGAGATTAGAAAGAAATTCTTCCTTTGTCCAACCGGTTTCTGTAGCGACCTGAGGGAGGAATACCCCGCTGTGGAACCCCTTTCTTACCAAAACCCCGTGCTTTCCCATTTCTATTTTTTGGGGGTCATCAATTCTTTCCAAAGGAGAAAGCACCGAGATTTCAATCTCGATATCCTTAAGTTCTAAAGGCTCAACAGGTGGGAAGCGCGGATCTCCTACTGCAGATTCTACTGCCATATCTCGCACCGTTAAATATAAGGGTTGAGTTCCCACCAGATTGCCAATGCAGCCTCGTAGCTTACCGTGTTTATGTAAGGTTACAAATGCACCCATCGGTTTTTGTAAAACCGAATCGTTCTCTTCTATATCTAATTTTTTACCGGTCTTTAAATACGTCTCAATGGAATTGCGCGCAATCTGAAGTAATCTTTTTTTTTGATTCTTATCTAACATCTTATCCTCCTTGGCTTGATCAATCACACAACTTGCATAACCTACTGTCCAGATCCCTTTAGTTTTGTTTTTGGTAACTATTGCAGAATTAGTATAGTTTAAAACCCTTAATTGATTATGCCCAAGTTCCTTGGCTAAAAGTAAGGTAACTATTACAGGAAGCCCACCGCAGAGTTGAAGCCTTCCTTCCTTTAAACCTGCATACAATCCTTCTATGTCCATATTCCTTAAATAAGACAGGGTAAGATTATCGACCCTCTCTGCTTCTTCATAGTCATAACCATGATACATATCGGTGGAAGCCACAACTAAAATATCCTGCCGTTGCCCGATTACCTTCTTTAAAAGCATAGCTAATTTTTTACAAGTTAAAAAATCGCTTTCACCTATAATAATTGGCACAATCTTAAAATCAGCAAGAACCTTTTGTAAAAAAGGTAGTTGGACCTCTAAAGAATGCTCCTTTAAAAAAGCACGTGGTTCAAAGAATATATCTTTTTCCTGATTAAGAAGCTTTTGAGTAAATTCTTCATCTACAATTAAATCCCCTAAAGGGGTGCGAAATATACCTTCCGGATATACCGAAACCCCCCAAAAACCAAAATAATGACTGCCAGCAATAATAATTACCGTTTTATAGGTCTTATCCTTAATCAACTTATAGGCAAAACTGGCGGTTTTACCAGAATAGCCATAACCTGCATGCGGACAGATCAAAGCAAAGATTCTGTCTTCTACCTTTTGGGACGGAGCAAGCTCAAGAAAAGAATCAATAAGCTGGGATAACTCTTGCGGATTATCCGGATAGAATGTACCACTTACATTTGGCTCTTTTACCGGCTGAGCAAAAAGAAAAGATAAAGATAACAAAAAAATAAACAGTATAAAAAATAATCTAAATTTTATTCCCATACCCCGGTAATCCTTTCGCCACAGAACTTACATCTTCCCTTAATGATATTATTCTGTAAGATAAAATAACCTTTACGCTCAATAAGGATATTTTTACATTTCGGGCAATAGGTACTCTCGCCAGGATGACCTGGGACATTTCCGATATAGACATACTTTAAGCCACACTCCAAAGCAATCCTCCGCGCCCTCTCCAATGTATCAATCGGGGTACTAATAATGCTTAGTAATTTATATTGCGGATAGGCGCGGGAAAAATGTATTGGTGTATCCTCGCCCAGATTCTCCTTTATCCATAAGCACATTTTTCTAATCAGCTCCGGATCGTCGTTATAACCAGCGATAACTAAATTAGTAATCTCTACATGTACCCTTTCTTCTTTTAATACCTTTAAACTCTTTAAAACCGGCTCTAAGGTTGCCTCGGTCAATTTATTATAATATTCTTCAGAAAAGCCCTTTAAATCAATATTAGCCGCATCCAAATACTTGGCTAACTGCCTTAAGGGCTCCTCATTAATATAACCATTGGAATGCATGATATTTCTTAAACCTGCCTGTTTAGCTAAGCGTGCGGTCTCAAGCATATACTCATAAAATATGGTCGGTTCAGTATAGGTATAGGCAATGGTAGGTCTTCCCGATTTTTTTGCCAGTTCTATCAGCTGCGGGGGTTCAAGATACAAATATTCTACCTCTTCTGGCTTTTTTTGAGAGATCATCCAGTTCTGACAGAATTTACATTTAAGATTACATCCTGCGGTAGCTAAAGAAAAGGTTTTTGTTCCGGGTAAAAAATGAAATAAGGGTTTCTTTTCAATCGGGTCAAGGTCATTTAAAGAAACAGGTTTGGCATAGGAGAGGGTATAAAGGATTCCTTTTTGGTTTTGTCTTACTCCACAAAAACCCCTCTTATCTTCCGGGATTACACAGCCTCGAGGACAAAGCTGACAATTTACAAAATTATTCTCTAATTTCTTATAAAAAAGCGCCTCTTTTAAAGAAGGTTGTGTAAAGCCTTTAAAGATAAAAAGGAATATTAAACCTAAAAATAAAATTATCTTCAGTTTTTTCATCTTAAAATGGAGCGAGCGGGATTTGAACCCGCGACCTCTACAATGCGAATGTAGCGTTCTCCCCACTGAACTATCGCCCCTTTAGAGATAAAATTATACCATATTTTTTATTTATAAAGAATAAATAATTTATAAATAAAGGAGCTAATGGGTGGATACCGCAGGTAAGTAGATGCGGATACGCATGGTAATCTCTGGGTTATCTACTGAGACATTTTGAGTAGCATCCCAACGTCCAGTTAATGCTACATTAATATAGTTATCTATAAGACCGGAAACAATAAAGGAGGTGATATTTTTGGCAATCACCGTTGCAGGAGAACTATTTCCTGCACAATTTGCATTTGCACAGAAATGGTAATACCAAAGTTGATAAGGGGAATTACCTGTGGCTCCCGTAAAACGATAGCCAATCCAATGGTCGTTGTCCGTAGCCCTAACCCCATCCCCTGGCAAATAATCCTGAATAGTGCCATCCCATTTTCCTGCGTCTATATAAACCTTTACTCCTAAATCTCCTGAAATAGCACTTGTATCTACTATAGAATCTAAGGTACTATTACCTATCGCCCTGCTTATCTGTAATTGCATATGCTCTAAGGCATAGGATAATTCATTTTGCACCTTAATTCGCTTATCCGAAGTAATTACCTGATATCTACTAAATATGTCAAGATTAGTTACTGCTAAGGTACAGAACAACAGAAGAGAAACTGCTATAATTAGTTCTATTAAAGATAATGAATCTTCGGAAAAAAAACGCATCTTTCTTATTCTGACCAGGTGATGGTCAGGGTAACTCGCCGGAGATCTCCCGAGGTTCCTGGTACATCAGCTATATCGTACTTCGCCTGGTATGTTACATTAGGATAAAGGAGGCTTCTTTCCGCTAGTGTAGGGCAGCCAGGTTGTTGAGGATTACCTGAGGAATCACAAAAACGCGTCCCTGTAGAGAGGGCGTTTGCGGAAGAGTTCCAGGTATCCTGTCTTACATGATTGGATAAATAATCTAAAAATAATCTGCTTAATTCCCCAGCTTGAATCCTTGACTTAGCATGGATAATATGCATCTTACCTGCCCTAAATACACCTAAGGTACCTAAGGCAACAATGCTTAAGATAACTAACGCTATTAAGATTTCATTTAGGCTAAGTCCATCTTTCTTATTCATTATAATAAGGGGATATAGATAATTACGGGCAGGTAGAGTTTTCATGAGGATTATCCTCATTGAGGCGCATCCGCCAGGTCTTTATTCCACCAACACGATCTGCCTGGGCGCAAACCCCTCCACCTACATTACTTCCCACTGTAGAATAATTCCAAGCGCGGTTTGGACCGGAAGGCAGGGTTAATTTTAAATTTGTATTAAGGTCTGTGATATTAGAACTAAAATAATAATCTTTTATCTCCATTCTATAAATTTTTTCCGCTGCAATAATTAACTTTAAATTTGCCACCGCCTCCCGGTCTAATGCCCTTTCGCGTGTCTTTAAAAAGACCGGCGTTGCCATCGAGACTAAAGCTATCAGAATAACTCCAATTATAATTAACTCCAGCAGACTAAAACCTTTTTCATTCACTCAGACTAACTCTAACTCAATTAAGCACCATCACTAACCACCACTATAACCTAATTCCCTACAAGCATCAGCGTTATTACTACAGGCTATAAGCCCATTCACAGTTATAGTTAAGGTATAACCTGCGTATCCAGCAGGAACCCGAACATTATTTCGTGTCAAGGTAGCGACCACTGCGTCTTCAGCATAAGCAGGGTTATTTAAGGCTATATCATAATATGTAGGGGTGGTCACGTCTACGTCTAAATCATTTATATCATTAGTAAATGCTGAGTTTTGTGCATAGTATCTTACTTGGGCAGCGCGTAGTATACCTAAAACGTTGACTGCCTCTGAAGTCCTACTTCTTTCTACAACCTTAAAATATTGAGGTAAAGCAATGGACATAATAACACCCAAGACAATAATTACTACAATTAATTCCAGCAATGTAAAACCCTTTTTCATCTTACCTCCTTTCGTTTTTTGTTTCTATTTTTTACTATTTTTTATTTTATAGATAAATTTTAATTTGTCAATATCTTTTATAATCTAATCTGAGAAATTTTAAATATGGGCAGAACTAACCCGATAACCATTATACCAATAATTGTCCCAACAAACAAAATCAACACCGGTTCAAACATCCCCACCAGACGGATTAAAAACATATCCACCCATTCCTGATAATACGAATTTAATTTTTTAAGCATATTGGACAACTCTCCAATCTCCTCTCCAATAATCACTATCTGCACAAACATGGGTTCAAAAAAACCAGACCTTTCTATAGAACTACTTAAAGACTCTCCTTCACGCACATTCTCCTTGACCTTACGAATAATCTCACCCACCACCACACTACCTACACTGCGCTCAGCGATCTCTAAGGAATAAAGGAGGGGAACACCGCTTTCCGTAAGGGTAGCCATTTCAGAGGTAAATCTCTCCAATATCAAGGTTCGGTAAAGCTTACCCAAAATGGGTAAGCTAAGTATTATCTTTTCATATCTAAACCGACCTTCTTTGCTGGCTTTATAGGCTCTGAAAAGATAAAAAAGAACAGATATCAAAACCACGATAAGTAATATATATCTGTTTATGAATTTACTTACCTTAATAAGAAATAAGGTAAGGAGAGGTAATTTGACATTAAACCCCTCAAAAATCTGAGCAAAGGTAGGTATGATCTTCATAGTTATAAACAAAAGGGCCAAGATAGCTGTTCCGATAAGAATGGCAGGATAAACCAAGCTGGAGATAATCTTGGCTTTAAAAGAAGCCATCCTTTCTAAGTAACTTGCTAAACGGTCTAAAACCCCTGCAATATTTCCTGAGGCCTCACCGCTATCTACAAGATTAATCCATAGATCGGAAAATACATTAGGGTGCTTTGCCATCGCCTCATGTAAACTTAATCCCGTCTCCATATTCTTTTGTAAGTCTTTTATAACATTATAAAGCTTTTGACTGGCTACCTGTTGAGAGATAATCTCCAAGCTCTTTATAATCGTAACCCCTGCAGTTAAAAGTGTTGATAACTGACGGCAGAAAAGGGTTAGATCCTCATATTTTATTCGATAATGCTTTCGTATGAACCTAACCTTAGGAACTGCTCCCGGCTTAAATCCCCTTTCTTCTTTAACCTGGGGAATCACACTTATCACGGTTAGACCACTTGCCTGCAGTCTTCCTATTAATTCCTCCTCCGATACTGCCTCTTCAGTTTTTCTAATTTTATTACCGAATTTGTCTCTAGCGATATAAAAGAAATTTGGCATCTTAATCTTAATTAATCTACGCCCGTGGTTGCACTTAATGCCTCTTCTAAAGTGGTAATACCCTCCTCAACCTTCTTTATTCCTGATTCAAAGAGGGTCTGCATCCCAGAAGCCTTTACTGCTTCTCTTAATCTCAGAAATGGTACCTTTTGGTTAATTAAATCCCGCAGTTCCTGATTAATCACCATTACCTCAGCAATCGCAGCTCTACCTTTATATCCTAATTGATTACACTTTAAACATCCTTTAGCTCTATAGATTAACTCGGTTTTTAATTTAAAGTGCTTTACCTGTTCAGGACTGGGTTCATAAGCCTCTTTGCAATCCGGGCATAACTTTCTTACCAGTCGCTGTGCCACTATTAATAACAAAGAAGGACCTAACAGATAGGGCTCTACCCCGATATCGATAAGCCGGGTTACTGCCGAAGGGGCATCGTTGGTATGGAGCGTGCTTAAAACTAAATGTCCGGTAAGGGCGGAGCGAACACAGATTTGCGCGGTCTCTAAATCCCTCACCTCCCCTACCAACATTATGTTTGGATCCTGTCTTAAAAAATGTCTTAAAGCCACTGCAAAAGTCAAACCTATCTCCGGCTTTACCTGCACCTGATTAATACCGTCTAACTTATATTCTACAGGATCCTCAATCGTAATGATATTTTTAGTTGGACTTTTTATCTCATTTAATATTGCATATAAGGTAGTAGTCTTTCCGCTTCCGGTAGGACCGGTAACAAAAATTAGACCGTAAGATGCATTTATTGCCCAACGGATCTTCTCTAACTGCTGAGCATCAAAGCCTAAAAGATTAAGATTCAGTAATACCTGACTACTATCTAGAATTCTTAATACTACCTTTTCTCCATAGATAGTAGGCATAGTAGAGACCCTTAAATCCACTATACGGTCCTCTATCTTAACTAAGAATGCTCCATCCTGAGGAAGACGCTTCTCTGCAATATCTAATTTAGCTAAGATCTTAATACGTGAAACAATAGGCAGATGTAAATGTTTCGCAGGAGGAGGTATCTCATAAAGTTTTCCATCAATCCGATATCTTAAAGAGATTTTATCCTTAAAAGGCTCAATATGGATATCCGAAGCCCGCTCCTCAATTGCCTGGCGAATAATTAAATCCACTAATTTTACTACTGGTGCCTCTTCTGCGCGTGCTATTAATTTATCTAAACTTAATTCCTCTTCAGCAGGCTGGACCTCTCTAATCTCACTGGAAGGTTCTGGCTCATAGGTTGCCTTTACTGCTTCCTTTAACATACTTGATTTCCCATAGAATAATTCAATTGCTTTTTGGATATCGGATTGGGTAGCAAGCACCGGATTAATCTCACAGCCACTTAGTTTCTTCAAATTATCCATAAGGATTAAATCTAAGGGATCAACCATTGCCACCGTAAGTGACTTTAGGGTACGTGATAAAGGAAGAACATTGTGCTTAAGGGCAAAATCCTGAGGGATAAGATATTCTAGGTTCTGATCAGGAGCTGGTGTAAGCATTCCTGCCCTTAGACTAAGGTAAGGTATGTTTAACTGCTTAGCAAGTACCTCAGCTACCTGCTCTTCCTTGACAAAACCCAGTCTTACTAAAACCTCACCTAAACGGCCGCCCTCTTTATTCTGAAGCTGAATTGCTCTTTCTAATTGGTCTTTAGTAATAAGACCTTCTTTAATAAGAAGTTCACCTAATTTTAGGTATTTATCCTTCTCCGCCATAAATCCACGCTCAAGATTTTGTAGTTTTCTTAGATTTATCTCTTCTCAAAACTATTTAGACTAGAGCTTATTACTAAGTTGCGCTGTAGAACCGAGGTTGTCTCTTGTTCGCGGGTTAAGGAGTTAACCTTATTTATCTTCTGGACAACCCCAAAGGAAGAGTCTTTAACGATATGTGGGGTGATAAAAACCAGGAGTTCACGTTGCCTATCCTTATCTGAGTCTTCTCCTTTATGTCTAAAAAGTGCACCTAATAAAGGTATATCTCCAAAGATGGGTAGTTTCTTAGTAGTCTGGCTGAACTCAGTTCGAATCAAACCTCCAATTACTAATGTCTCTCCATCCTTTACCCTTACCGTGGTCTTTGTACTGCGCTCTTCCGGGTCACGAAAGATATAGGTCTGATTACCACTAATTATGGGCTTACCTGTGGTGGCATCTATCACCCGTGGATAGATAAACATTGTAATCTCTCCGGTTTCAAGATTAACCTGGGGTGTAACCCTCAGGATAACCCCGGTTTCTGCCCGCTCCGGCTCGGCAGTGATAGAACCGGTTTCTTCCGTAGAAGTATTCGTTATCCCAATTGACTCATTAGTAGAAATCTTGATCTCGGCGGTGGCATTATTCAAGGTAAGAAGTCTTGGCCGGGCAAGATATTTTGTATCGGTCTGAGTACGTAAAAAATCTAAGGTTAATGTATTACCAATAAAGGTAAATATAGATGGTCCGAAGTTATTACCTGACCAGGGGTAAAAATCCCATTGGTAGCCCGTACTACCATCATCAAACACTCCCTTTTCCGGATCTATCTGGTAACCTTTTCCTGAGGTTCCTTTGCCTGCAAAGGGAAAACGGGTTAGGCGGGAACCAGATACAGTTAAAGAAGCAAGTCTTGAAGGCCATTGGACCCCTAACTTGTCCAGCTTATCCTTTCCTACATCTAACATCTCCACCTCTAATACTACCATCGGTGTAGGAACATCCAGCATAGAGATTGTCTTCTCAATTATAGACATCCGGGTAGGGGTATCAGTGACAATTAAGCTATTTGTGCGGGGATCCTCAATTAAGGAACCTTTTTCACTAAGAAGTTTTTTAATTGCTCCGCTAAGCCCTGAGTCTTTTTCTCCTTCTCTGCCTGGAGCCTTTTCTGCTTCACTTAAAATCTGAGAATTTATCTCAGATATTAATGAAGAGGTGGTAACGGTAGCATACTTAAGATAAAAAACTTTAGTAATTGTCTCAATCTCAGGCTTAGCTATCTCTTTTACAATAATTATATTAGAATCCCTATCTATCTCATAGGAGAGATTATTAACCTGAAGGAACTTCTCCATAGCATCCTTAATAGGGGTTTTATCAAAATAAAGGGTAACCTTCCTATCTTGAATGGATTCCGAGGCAATAAAATTAAGCCCCGATTGCATAGAAAAGATCTTTAGAACATCCTTAAGATCAGCATCCTTTAAATCTAATGAGATGGTTGCCTCTGGATTGTCAAAGGGTATCTCTGTGTGGGCCTCTAAATAATAAAATGGTAAGCTTAAACAAAATATAAGGAGAGAAAAATATAATTTAACATTACTTTTCATCCTTACCTCCTCTGATTATTTCTATTGGGATAGATAACTTATATTCTTTGTCTTCAAAAAGCAACCTTACCCCATCCCTCTCGATCCCCACTATCTTTACCCCCTCTATCTCATCACCAATTTTTAAGATCTGATTATTGATTATTGCCTGAGGAAAGCGTCCTTGCCAGATTATTCCCTGAACCTTTAAATCGGGTAACTCCTCGACCGGGAAAGAAACTACTCCCTTAGAACCTAGCTTTTCTTTATCCTCCTTTTTCTTAAGAGGGCTGTCGAAAGGATCGCGTTTATTTTCAGAAAGATAATCTATCTTAGGCCTTTCAATTATCGGCAGGTCTTCTTTTTTTTGTTCTCTGGTTATCTCTATATCACTCATTACCTTACTAAGTTGGGCAAGAGGTCCTCCCATATTTATCTTATTATTAAAAATAAATATCCCCACAAAAAGAATAGTAAAGATTATTTTGACCTTCATTCCTTCAAAAGTGAAACTGCGTATAAGCTTAGACTAACCTCTAAATTTGATTCCTTACCCTTAGCTAACGCTGAGATAGGAGAAGCTACACGAAGACTCTCTACCACAAAAACCTGCGCATAACTTTCTAATTTACTTAAAAACCTTCCTAAGAAATGATAGTTCCTTGCCTCCAGGGTTAAATCAACAGGATATTTAATATACGTAGGCAACTTGATTTCATTGCGGGGCTGGAAGGAGATAATCTTAACATCAGTCTCTCGGGCAATATTACTGATTGTAGTTATTAGCAAAGAGTTATCCTTAACAAAAAGGGGGCGGTAAGAGGTTAGTAATTTTTCTAACTGATTAATGTTACTTATCACCTTATTCTTTTCTAATTCTGAATTCTCTTTTTTCTTTAAATCCCTTAGTATATCCTTTTGGCGTTTATAAATATTAGAAGCTATAATTAAAACAAGGATAATTATTCCCACATGGACCAGGGTATTCTTATTTATATTCATAGGATTGTTTTATTAGCCTTTGCATTGGATCACAAATTTAGTTACCCTTAAATCCCTTATCACCTCAGTATCTACAGAAGAAAGATATATCTCTTTAAAAGATCTAGTAAAATCAGGTTCACTTTTTAACCTTAGAATAAATGTATTGATCAGCTCCAACTCTTTATTACTATCCTCTAAGAAGGCATAGCCCTTTAAGTTAAGCTCTATATTATCCGTGTCTGTTCTTTTAAAGGATAGATCAGTTAACCAAACATTATCCGGGATATTCCGAGCAAAAATATTAAGATACCTGGTGACATATATCTGGGGTTTAACAAATCTATCCAGTGTATTTATTTTTCTTTTATACTCAGATTCTATCGTAGCTAATTCTTCATATCCATAATTTTTTTGGGAACCTCCTTTAAAAGATATAGAACGTGTATTTATGATCTCTTTAATTTTATCTTCTAGTTGTTTTCTTTGGAAAGTTCCATTTATAAAAACACCTAGGCATATTAATAACCCAAGTATTGGTACTATAGGTCTTATCCTTATCTTAGAAAACCAGGAAAACACCCTTTCTTTAACAAAGGGCCCTTTCCTAAAATCTAAAGCTTTATAAACAGTATGTTGTGCTAACAGATTTATCTTTAAATTTGTTCTTACTAGATTATATAATGATGCACTATATGCCTTTAAAAAGCCTATGGAAAATTCAGATTGTTTACCTGTATATTTGGAAATATCGATTAATTCGCAGGCTAACCCTGCTTCCTTTACAAATGCACTTAATTCTGTATAGTCTTGGGCATCGCAGAGAAAAAGCAAACGTGACATCTTCTTTGTGGGAAACTTACGCTGATAAAAATCTAAAGAGATACGTATCTCTGTCTTTAATCTTTCCAAGATCTTCTCTTGGCTTTGCGTCTCTTTAAAACCAAGGGCTTGTGCCTCAGGGATTAAAGTTATATCTCGGCTAAATAAAGGAAATCCGTTGTCTGAAACGAAAAAATTAATTTCGTCATTTTCTTGAGAATCCACATTTATAATTCCCGCTGTCCCTTTAAGATGAATACCACTAAGTTTAACTATCCTTAAGAGACTAAAGGCAGAATATTCTATAGCTTTGATCTTAAGGTTTAATTGCTCTAAGATAAAAAGATACTTCTCTAATACTGTCTTCTTTATACCTATATAGAGTACCTGTCTGCGACGGATTTTTCTATCAAATACCGCCTGAAAATCATAAGTCAAATCCTCGGTCTTAAAAGGGATATATTTTTTGACTTCAAAATTTACTGCTTGAGAAAGTTCTGTCTTAGGCACAGCAATCATATCAAAATTGCGCACAATTAGCTCTCTACCCGCAAGGTTGACCACTGCCTCCTTTGTGAGGATCTTATTTTTTTCTAATTTCTCTTTCAATACCGCAACCATCTTTATCTCATTGGGCACCTTCTCTTGTAACTCATCTCCAGAGGAAATCAGCAAATAAGGGATCAGGATATTGTTGAAAACCTTTTTTCCTTTCAGTTCCACAATATTGATTGACTGCAGTCCAAAATAGATACCCAGGGTATTAGTCATGTTTCTCTTCTGTCTTTGAATCCTTAGGAAGATTCTTTCGCGACTTCAACCAGGAATTAATCTCTTTACGATCAAATCTCCAGACCCCTCCCACCTTAATCCCTGAGATCTTCCCTTGGTGAAGCCAATTATAGATAGTCTGTTTTTTTAGTTTAAGATAATCCGCTAACTCATCGATATCTAAGAGCCTAGACATCTTTTTAATCCTCTTTAATCCTCTTTTTTAATAGCCTAACTTAATTAAAACATAAAATTTTTATTTTGTCAAGTATTTTTTTATATATATTTACTTATATTTACTGAAAAAGCCCATATTAAAATTTTATAATAAATTTACTTAGATTATAATATTTTAAAAATAGAGGATTAAGGAGGAGTGTAGGTATAGATAGCAGTGGCGCTAATACAGGCTGAGATACCTGAAGGAGAGGTAGTAGAGCAATTGGTAACACTTATATTAACCCTGCTGACCGTATGCGGTAAATTTGACTCTACAAGTGTACAACCTAGGCCTGCGTTTCTACAGATGGAATAAGCATCCGATCCGCCTGCAGGAGGTATCAGCCATGCCCCTGTATATAACTGCCTATAAGCATAATTAACCCCTAGCATAGAGGCATAATAACCCTGGATCCTACTTACCTGATGATGCACAAGCCGGCTTTGGCTGGAGCTCATTACCAAGATCGCACCTGCTAAAACAAAGACAATAACTATCGTTCCTAGAATTACAACCATGGCTATTGCTTTTTTGTTATTCTTTAAATTAAACATTTTTTCTTAAAGTTACCTTATAATCTCCATTTATTTGTTGGAGGATAACATGGCCCTCTCGCGCTAACCAACCCACACTCATTAAAACATTATCCCGTGACCTCTGAAGAGATTGGATCATCTCAGAAAGTAAAACCTCACCGTGCTGATCCAAAAAATGCCAAATCTCACCGGCTACTATACCTATCTCTGTAATCATTATTTACCTCCTAACCTAATAAAAGATTATTTTAAAAAAAATAATCTTTTTTGTCAACTAATTTTTATTCCTGTTGTTGTTGCAACATAAAAATGTCATCTTTTTTGCAAAATAGAAATGTCACCTTTTAAGAATTCTTTTAAAGAATCTTCTTTTTGGTTTTTAAAGCTCCC
>JAMWCL010000032.1 GCA_023819035.1 Candidatus Omnitrophota bacterium | reverse complement strand
TTTTCTCCTCCTTTTTATATAAACCCCTTGATCCTTTTTTAAACATATTTTTCTCCTGTTTCATGGATGACTCTGTATAAACTCTAAGTTTATAAATAGGTTATCATAAAAATTTTTTCTTGTAAAGGGAAAGACTTTCCGACAATATAAAAAGCTCTGTTACATTCCATACAGAATCAAACGGTAGGGTTGAACAAAGGAAGCAAGCAAAGATATTACTTAACAATGAGATTAGGACAAAATTTAAAGTAATTATCTAATAATGAGGGGGGTTAAAATCTCTAAAAAATTAGGAAAGGATTTATTTATACAGGAAATATCATCGATTAAGGTATTTTTTTGGGCTACCAAACCTGCGATTACCATGCTCATCGCGGTGCGATGATCACCGAAACTTTTAACCCTGGCTCCTGTAAGCTGTTTTATACCTTCAATAATTATATCTTCGCTCTCTTTGGTCTTTCTAACCTTAATTATTGCCCCCATCTTCTTCAGATTCTCTACCATCGACCTTATCCGGTCGGTCTCCTTTACCCTTAACTCATTAACCCCTTCAAAAACCGTCTTTCCTTCAGCCAGACTTGCTGCCACCATTAAGACCGGTAATTCATCAATCAGGGTAGGAATCTCTTCTTTTTTTACCCGGGTAGCTTTTAGTTTCCTACTTTTTACTAAGATATCTCCTACTGGCTCGTAATTAAAGATTCTATTAACCCGAGATCTTAATACCCTTATATTAGCTCCCATTCTTTTTAAAACCTTAATTATTCCTATCCTTAAAGGATTTAAATTAACATTCTCAATTAAGATTTCCGAACCAGGAACAACTGTTCCTGCTACTATAAAAAACCCTGCTGAGGATATATCACCAGGGATGGTAATCCTGCCCGGGCTGACGAGTTCTTTTCTACCCTCTATAATGATAGAGTTTTTTTTAGAGATAATCTTTGCTTTAAATAATTTAAGCATCCGCTCCGTATGATCCCTAGTTTTAATAGATTCAATAACACAGGTTTTTCCTTTAGCATAAAGCCCAGCTAAAAGTATTGCTGATTTTACCTGGGCAGAGGCAAGGGGCATCTTATAAGTAATTGGCTTTAAATCCCCTCCCTTGATAACAATGGGAGGGTATTCCTCTTGCCTTCCTTCTTTTATCTTACCTCTTGCCTCTATAAATGCTCCCATCTTTCTTAAGGGTTCAGTAACCCTCAACATGGGTCTTTTAGCCAGAGAACCTCCGGTGGTTAGTTTTACCTTAAAACCCTGTCCTGCTAAAACACCTAATATAATCCGAAGGGTTGTCCCGGAATCTCCCACAAAAATTTCACCCTTAGGTTTCTTTAATCCGTATAGTCCTCTTCCATAAACAATTATTCTCTCCTGAAATTTTTTGCAAAGGATCTTTATCCCTAATTTCTTAAAGGCATTTAAGGTATTAAAACAATCCTTATTATCAGGAAAGTTATCAATTATAGTTTTTCCTTTACTTATACAGCTAAGGATTATTGAGCGGTGAGCTATGGATTTATCACCCGCAAGGCTAATCCTTCCTCTTAGCTGAAAGGCAGGTTTAACCAGAAGTGGTTTCATTGAGTTTTTAATACCACAGTATCGCCCTCGTTGATTTTATCCTTTAATCCCTCGGTAACAAATCCTGCTGCCGACATAGATTCGTGAAGCCTCTCTACTTTTAGATCACCTAAGTATTTACCTTTGCGATATACAGCTAAAATATTATCTACATCAATACCGTCTTTACTACCTAAACTTGTAACTACAAAATCATAATCCTTATTTACTACTAAAATCTCTCCTTCTAAATTAGAAAGAAACGCCTCATCTTTAACCTGTTGTGAAGAAGATGTAACCTCGGGAGTAACTACAATCTTTCCTAGTTCTACCTTCTGGGCCTTAGTCTCCATTTCCTTTACCATCGACTCTAGTTCCTTTTTTTCTGCCGATAAATCTTTTAATTTCTCTAAGACTTCTTGGAGATCCTTTTGAGCCAAATCAAGCTTTTTTTCTAAATCGGCTTTATACAGCTTATGCTCATCTAATTCCTTAGAGAGTTCCTCTACCCTAGCTAATGCCTCCTCTTTTGCAATAATTGTCTGCTTTAATTGTTGATTTAAATTATCTAATTGTAAACGAGTATGTTTTAACTCTGATTCAAGCTCGGATGCCTTGTTTCTAGCCTCCTTAAGTTCCAATTCCGTTCTACGGTATTTCATCGTTGTCTCTTCTAATTGCTGTTGGAGGGCAAGGTTTTTTGTGTGCTCTTTTTGAAAAAGATAAAATACCGCACTGATTAAAGCCAAACTAACTAATATTATTAATGGTAAGGTTAAAGATCTGGCTCGGACACCCATCTTTACCTCCTTTTTTCTTTGCTGACCCATTTTGTTTTAGTATAACATCCTTAATTTTAAAAATCAAGCGCTTTTTAAACTAAGGGGTAAACCAGAATTTATCTTCTGTTTAAGAAACTCAATAAACTCTGAAGGGAGCCTGGAATCAAATTCCATAATTTGCTTTTTTACCGGATGGACAAAAGCAATGGATTTGGCATGAAGAGCTAAACGAATAAACTGATTATTCTTACCATACTTGGTATCTCCTAATATAGGGTGTCCAAGATAAGCCAGATGCACCCTTAATTGATGAGTTCTTCCTGTAAAAGGTTCCAATTCCAGTAAGCTAAATTCTTCTGTACGACATAAAGTACGATAATATGTCTTTGCATATCTTGCCTGCTTACTAAAGCCTACGGACATCTTTTTTCTCTTTAGAGGATCCCTGACAATGGGAAGCTCAATAATATCTTCGTTAAATTCTACTTTACCTTTTACCAAGGCAATATACTTGCGTTTGATAGCATGCTGAGCAAATTGTTTTGCTAATATTAGATGGGTATAGTTATTCTTAGCAATAACCAGAAGTCCGGAGGTATCTTTATCTAAACGATGCACAATACCAGGTCTTTGAGGATTTACACTGGATAGGTCTTTAAAGTAATATAGTAAGGCATTTACTAAGGTATGTTGATAATTTCCTGCTCCTGGATGCACAACTAATCCTGCCTTTTTATTAATCACTGCCAAATCCTTGTCCTCATAGATTATTTCTAAAGGGATATTCTCGGGCAAAAGCTCAAAGGTTTTTCTATCCTCCAAAATAATACTCAACTCCTCACCCAGTCTTACTTTATAATGAGGTTTAAGCTGTTTAGTTATATTTGATTTTACATTTCCTTCCAGAATCAGATTTTTTATAAAGGTGCGTGACAGGCCGGCTTCTTTTGTTTTTAAAAAATCTACCAGAAACAAATCAAGACGGATACCCTTATCTTCTTCAGTTATAATCGCCTTGTACTGCTTCATTTACTTTCTCTTACAAATAAAAAACCAGCTAAACCCAAAAGAAATAATCCTATGCTTAAAAGCTGAAATAAAGTCAGACTATAAAATACCACAGGGTTATCGGCACGCAAAAACTCGATAAAGAATCTTTTTAAAGAATAAAGGATGAGGTAAGCAAAGAAAATCCGTCCGGTTCGGTGGGGTTTATCCTGATAAAATCTTAAAGCTATAAAGATAATCAGCAAAATTAAGGAAGAAAACATTTGAGTGGGGATAAGAAATTTTCTATGAACTATAAAGTATATTCCCCACTCTGCCTCTTTTCCAAAACAACACCCATTTAGTAAACATCCAACTCTGCCAATTGCTTGGGAAAGGCTAAGATAAGGAACAATCAAGTCAAACGTAGCTAATACAGGAATTCTTTTCTTTTTTAGATACACAATCCCAAAGAAAACCCCAAAGATAAATCCCCCAAACCAGGCCAGACCTCCGTGGTGCAACATAATTATCTCTAAGGGATTATCTATATAGTAAGCTAAATTTTCTAAAACATAAAATAAGCGCGCGCCAATAATACCCGCAATAAAAACAATAAAAGAAAGATTAAAGATTATCTCAGGATTTAGTTTTTCTTGCCTTGCCTTTATAGTTGCTAAATAAACACCCACTATATAGGCAACCGCAACCATAAATCCGTATGCATAAACTGTAAATGGACCAAATTTAAATAATAACGGATGCATTTATTTTAATTCTTTTTCTTCCTTATCAATATATCCCAACCCAAAAGCAATGCTCCAATAGTAATTGAGCTATCCGCAAGATTAAAAACTGGCCAAATTCGAAAATCTAAAAAATCTACTACATAACCTAAGAATAATCTATCCAGAAGGTTTCCCAATGCACCCGCTAAGATAAACCCCAAGGAAAGGCTATATAAAGAAATTCTTTTATGTTTGACTTTTTTAAGATTTAGAAGAATAAAGATGCTTGCCACAATACCCATAGAGATAAAAAGTATAGCCTGGCCTTTAAATATCCCGAAGGCACCCCCACGATTATAGATAAGCGTTAAATGAAAGATACCTTTTATTACAGGAATAGACTGGTTAACCAGTAAGGTTTTTTGGGCAATGAATTTAGTAAGCTGGTCTAAAACAAGAATGACAAAAACTAGAACAAAGGTCATTAAGGAAGGAGTGATTCTTATGTTCTTTCTTTATCCCTTTGACATTTAACACAGAAGCGTGCGTAGGGAACTGCCTTAAGTCTTATCTTGGTAATCACAGATTTACAACTTTCACAGATACCAAAAGTGCCTTCTTCAATCTTTCTTAAAGCCTCATCTAACTCATAAAGTATCTCCCTTTCATTTGAAGCAAGGCCTAAAGAGAATTCTCTATCATAGGTATCGGTGGCCACATCTGCCATATGGTAGGTATAACCAGAGATATCTCCTGATAACTCCTTTTGAGACTTTCTTAGATTATTCTCCGAGATATGTCTGATGTGGTCTAAAATCTCTTCCTTCTTTTTTAAGATAATCTTCTTAAATTCTAATAAATCCTTTTTGGTAAATTTCTTTTTTAATTTTGTTTTAGTGCCCTTAGGCATCTTTGGCAAATTAAAGGATTTTCTTTATCGCTTCCTACCTCTAAAGAATAATTCCAACAGCGTTGGCATTTTAAACCCTCTGCTTTTTTTGCTTCGATAGCAATATCAGAAAATACTGCTGACCTTATACCATAAGATAAATCGGATACTAAATTTATCTTTATCTGCGAAACCTTAAAAATCTCAGCAAGTTCCTCCTTTAGGCTTTCTAAATATTTATAACGATTTTTCTCATTTGTCAACAAAATTATTTGCGCATCATAGGAACTACCAATTATACCTTGCCAGCGTATATTCTCTAAAGCCTTATCTATCTCAGGAATCAAATCAATTACTACCTTTAACTCAGCTTCAATATTTTTTTCCTGCGGAATATCCCTCTGGAAAAACTGAGAATCAATCCTCGGCCAATCTGCAAGATGAACGCTAATAACCGAATCTTGGTCCTGTTGCGGTTTAGGTATATCCTGCCAGATCTCTTCCGCAGTAAACACCAAGATAGGTGCAATAAGCCTTACGATAATATTTAATACCTCATAAATTGCTGTCTGAGCTGACCTGCGCTCCAAGGAAGTTTTAGGATAGGTATAGAGTCTACCTTTAATCATATCAAGATAATACATCGATAATTCTTCATTACAAAAATCATAGATTGCCCGATAGGCCTTATGAAACTGGAAATCCTCGTATGCCTTGGTGACATAATCTAATAATCTCTGAGCTCTAAAAAGAATCCATTTATCGATTTTTCTTAATTTATCATAATCTACCCTATCATTTGAGGGACTAAAATCATAAAGATTGCTTAAGATGAATCTTGCGGTATTACGAATCTTACGGTATGCTTCGGTTAATCTCAAGAGTATCTTATCAGATATTCGAATATCTTCATTATAATCACTAGAGGCAACCCAGAGCCTAAGAATATCTGCTCCGTAATCCTTAATTATATCCTGGGGAGAGATTACATTTCCTAACGATTTGGACATCTTTCTGCCTTCCCCATCTACTACAAAGCCGTGGGTAAGCACCGCACGATAAGGAGCTATGCCATCAATTGCTATAGAAGGCAAAATGGAAGACTGAAACCAACCCCGATGTTGATCTGAGCCTTCCAGATATAAATCACAGGGAAAACTCAATTCCTCTTTTCTTTTTAGCACTGCCTGATGGCTTACTCCGGAATCAAACCAAACATCTAAAATATCATTTCCTTTAAGGAATCCCTTTCCTTTACAATAAGGGCAAGTAAGGTTTTCGGGTAAAAAATCCTTTATATCGCGACTAAACCAGCAATCGCTGGTTTCTTTAGCAACAAAACTGACAAATTTCTCTATTACCCTTTTATCTAAGAATTCCTTACTGCATCTTTTGCAGATGAGGGCAGGAATAGGCACCCCCCAATATCTTTGTCGGGAAAGACACCAGTCAGGCCTTAGCTCTACCATGGAAGAAATCCTCTCTTTGCCAGAAGCAGGTATCCAACGAATATCTTTTTTTATCGCCTCAAGTGTTTTCTTGCGTAACTGAGCGTGATCTACATTCATAAACCATTGCTCAGTAGCGCGGAAGATAACCGGTGTTTTACAGCGCCAGCAATGAGGATAAGAATGCCTGATTGTTTCCGCAAAAATAAGTGCCTGGATTTTTAAGAGTTTATCAATAATGAGGTTATTTGCCTCATCGACATTTAAACCCTTGAATTCTCCCGCGGTAGAATCAAATTTTCCTTTAGAATCAACCGGCATAATTATCTCTAACTTATATTTTATTCCTGTTAGATAATCCTCATTTCCATGACCCGGGGCGGTATGCACAAGACCTGTTCCTTCTTCTTTAGAAACATAGTCAGCTAAAACGACTATCCCTTTCCTTAAACCAAAAGGATGCAAATAGAAAAGCCCTTCTAATTCTTTACCTTTAAACTCCTTGATTACTTCATATTTTTTTATACCTGCCTTAGACAATACCGAATCCGACAACTCCTTAGCCAAGATTAAATTCCCCTTCTCGGTTTTTATAAGTACATATATAAATTCGGGATGGACCGCTACCGCTACATTAGCAATCAATGTCCAAGGGGTAGTAGTCCAGATTACCAGAAATGTATCAAGGGGATAATCTTTAGCATCCGACAATTTAAATTTAACATATATGGATGGTGAAGTGCGCTCCTCATATTCTACCTCTGCCTCCGCTAAAGCAGTTTCGCAGATATAACACCAGTTAACCGGTTTTAATCCACGATAGATGTATCCTTTTTTAAATAATTCTTTAAAAGAATTAACTATTACTTCTTCATATTGACTATTGAGGGTAAGATAGGGGTTATCCCAATCCCCTATTACACCCAATCTCTTAAATTGTTCTTTTTGAATATTCACAAATTTCATCGCATAAGAATAAGCTTTTTTTCTAAATTCTAATTGGGAAATCTGATATTTGCTAATCCCTAATTCTTTAAAAAGCTGATGTTCTACGGGAAGCCCGTGACAGTCCCAACCAGGAATAAAGTTAGAATCGTAGCCTTGCATCGTCTTAAATCTTATTACTATGTCCTTTAAGGTTTTATTTAAGGCATGACCGATATGGATATCGCCATTAGCATAAGGAGGACCGTCATGAAGAATATACTTTGGTTTATCTTTTGATTTTTTACGGATAAGTCCATAGAGATTAATCTGGTCCCATCTTTTTAAAAAGATAGGCTCCCGTTGAGGCAGATTTGCCTTCATCGGAAAATCGGTCCGTGGTAAGTTTAAGCTATCTTTGTAATCCATAATTTCTTAAAGGTACTTTCCAATGATTATCTTAAGATTCTTTTTTATTTCCTCGGGTATAAGTTTTCTTTCAGTAATAATAGCGTTTTTAAGCGCATCTTTACAGAAACAGTTTCTTTTAGATGGAATTCTTTTTATTAAAGAAGAGATTATCTTAGTAGCATTATGGACGCTTTTTTTGAGGTTGTTAATTACCATATCCACGGTTATACTTTCATATTCCGGATGCCAGCAATCATAATCAGTAACTGCAGCTAAGGTAACATAACAAATCTCTGCTTCTCTAGCTAATCTTGCCTCAGACATATTAGTCATGCCAATCACATCCATACCCCAGCTACGGTAAAGATTTGATTCAGCCAGGGTAGAAAAAGCAGGTCCTTCCATATTTAAATATGTACCTGCTTTATGCACATTTATCCCTAAACTACTACTTAATTCACTTGCTACCGTGTAAAGCAATTCACTAAGCTCAGGACAGACGGGATGAGAAAATGGAATGTGCGCCACGATACCCCGCTCAAAAAAGGTCATTGCCCGTGCAGAATTAGTGCGGTCAACAAATTGGTCAACCACTACAAAATCCAAAGGCTTATATTCTTCCTTTAAGCTACCGCAGGCAGTAAAAGAGATAATCCTTTCTACCTCTAGTTTTTTCATCCCGTATATATTTGCCCGATAATTTATTTGACTGGGAGAAAGGCGATGACCTCTACCATGGCGGGGCAGAAAGACTATTTCTTTATCCTCTAATCTTCCAATTATAAAATTATCCGAAGGTTTACCGAAAGGTGTATCTATGGAAACCTCTTCTATCCGGTTGAGCCCTTCTAAACGGTATAAGCCACTTCCTCCGATAATTCCTATGCGCGACATAACCCTACCTCCTTCTGGATAATTCTCTGGCGCGCTTTAGGGCTGCTTTCACTGCCTCTTCTAAAGAACCACCCCTTGATAATACCTCTAAGGCCTTCTCAGTTGTACCGCCTTTAGAAGCTACCTTAGTTATTAATTCCTCTGGCGAAAGATTCATTTTCTTTAATAAAAAAAGTGTGCCGGTGGCGGTTTGTTCAGATAACCTTTCTGCGATATCCTTCTTAAAACCTATACTTATTGCTGCCTTGGTTAATTCCTGAATAAATCTATCCTTTTTAGAAAAAGAAATGTCTCTTTCTTTAATATAATAACATAGATACGCTGGACCACTTCCGGAGATCGCGGTTACTGCATCAAGCATCTTTTCTTTATCAAAACTAATACTTATCCCCATATGACTTAAAAGCTTCTTAGTAAATCTAAGATCTTCATTGCTTGCAAATCTGCCCTTACATAAACCACACACACCCTTTCTTATTAATGTAGATATATTTGGCATGACCCTTATAACCTTAACCCTTCCTAAATATCTTTCTATATAACTGGTAGTTATCCCCGCAGCAATCGAAATAATCAATTGTTTTTTTATACCCTTTTTTATCTGCATTAATAAATTATCAAAATCCTGAGGTTTTACCGCAAGGATTACTACATCAACCTTACTTACCAAATCAATATTGTCTTTAGCAACCTTTATATCTGAAAGATTCTTTGTTTTATTAAAATCTTTATCAAAGACCAAGATCTTATATCCGGATTTGAGCTGTTCAGCAATTGCTGAACCCATATTTCCAAAACCAATAATACCAATTTTTTCTCTCCTCATATTATTTTTGACCTTCAAAGATTGCTCTTCCCAATCTCAGCATATTAGCACCTTCTTCCAGGGCTACCTCAAAATCCTCGGTCATTCCCATCGAGAGAATACGCATTGCCTGTTGCGTTATACCCTTAGTATTGATTTCTTCCAATAATCCCCTCAATCTTCTAAAATAAGGGCGAGCCTGTTCAGGATCGTCTACACGGGGCGCAATCGTCATTAAGCCCTTAATATTTATATTCTTAAAACCAGAAATCTCTTTTATCACCTCAATAATCTGCTCCGGATTAAAACCGAATTTGCTTATCTCAGGTGAGGTCTTAATCTCAATTAACACATCCTGTATCTTATTAAGTTTATTTGCCTGTTTATCGACCTCTTTTGCTAAAGGTAGACTGTCTATAGAATGGATTAAATCAAATATTTTAACCGCATCCTTTACTTTATTTGTCTGCAGATGACCTACCATATGCCAATTAATCCGTATTCCGTATTCCGTATTCCGTAAGGCGGCATATTTTATCACTGCCTCCTGAACCCTATTTTCTCCCAGATGAGTTATCCCTGCCTCAATAGCTTGTTTTATCTCATCAATAGACCTTCCTTTACTTACCGCTACAAGCGTTATAGTTCTAGGATCGCAATTTATTTTAGTACAGGTCAAAAATATACGCCTCTTAACCTCTGCTATATTCTCTTTAATCTTCATGTAATTAACTTAACTTATATATTATACATGAGAAAAGAAGGTGGTCAATGTTAACTAAGTCACTTGTATATAAAGTCTAAAGAGCCAGGTAATTTAAGATTCCTTTGTAGGATGATTCCTTACAGGAATGTAATTCCTTGCTAATTTTGTTTCTTTAACCTTATTAACTCCTCAGTTAAAACCCTAATCCTTTCTTCCTTCTCTTCCAATTCTTTCTCTAGCTCGGTGTATTCCTCACTTAATCTTTTAAACTCTATCTTAGGTACCCACTCACTAATCTCCTCCTTTTTCTTTAATTCATTTATTGTATTAATCTGCTCCTGAATGTGCTGTTCATATTTTTCTATTTTGTGTTTCAATGTTTCTATTTCATTAGATTTGTTTCGGTTGTCTTCCTCTAACACTCTCAGTTTTAGTCTTATCTCCTCTATCTGACGGGTTAAATTTACATTCCTGTTAAACTCCTGCTGAAGTTGCTGTTCCTTATTAGCTAATTTTTCTTTAAGCTGGGAGTTCTCTTGTTTAACCTTATCAAGTAACTCATCGCTCTTTCCTATCCATTCATCTCTTCGGCTTATCTCTTCTTTTAAGGAGGACTCACTCTTCTTTAAAGCCTCAAGTTCACTCTGAAGATTAGTATAATTATTCTTTTCTTTTTCTAATTCAGACTTTAAGGAATCGATCTCTTCTTGTAATCGCTTAATCTTCTGCTCTTTGTAAAAAGACTCCTGGAGTTTAGCATCTTTCTTTTTAGAGGTTAAATTAAAAAGACAGCCATCGGAAGAAAACAAGAAATAAAAGGTATAGATAATCATTCCTATAGCTAATATAAGAAAGATAAAAGAGAACATCTATCAAATCTTCTTTTTTGCCATCTCTACGGTAGCGCGCAATTATTTAGTTCTCTTTTTAATGCTCCAAATTGCATAACCACTCTTTTATTCTTTCCTTGCAGACAGGACAAAAACGATAGTCTTTTATATCTGTGTCTAATAAAGAATTAGAAAAATGCATTACACACTTAGGTTTTTGGCAGTGACCAAGGCCATAGGTATGACCTAACTCATGAACCGCTTCCTTTAAAACCCTTAACCTAAAAAGATCTTCATCCTTGGGTAAACCGTAAAATTCCTGCCTGAGACGGGTAATAGAGATAACACAAAAACCTTCATTTATCTGTGCCTGCCCAAAAACAAAGTTTAAATCTCCTGCATATAAATCCACATCTAATATTCCCAGGACCCTTTGATTATCTTTAGCGATTCGGATCTTAGAGATCAGTTCCTCTAAGATGATACTGGAATTATACTGTTTTCGTTTGGAATCATACGCTAAAAGGGGTATCGGTCTTTCAGGGATAATATCTATGCTGGCAGTATAAATTCTGGTCAAGTCATCTCTTAGATTATCGAGTATCTCCTTTTTTATTGAACCGATAGGAACAAGATAAATCTTCTGTTCTGACATAACCAATGAAGCTTTAAGAAAAACAGGATCCACAGCATAAAGAGTTGTTTCATCTTACATTTTAAGAAATATTGCTAATACTTTATAATAAAATCTCTAAGGGTGCAAGTGAAATCTTGGTTTATCTCTCAATCGTTCATTACAAAATATCTTTTAACCAAATAAAAAACCCCGCCACTTTTTTACTGCGGGGTTTTTATTCTAAAGGAGCACCGACCTACTCTCCCGTACCCTTACGAGTACAGTACCATCGGCCCTGAGGGGCTTAACGACCGTATTCGGAATGGGAACGGGTGTTTCCCC
Organism: Candidatus Omnitrophota bacterium; assembly: GCA_023819035.1. GTDB lineage: Bacteria > Omnitrophota > Gorgyraeia > Gygaellales > Profunditerraquicolaceae > JAMWCL01. The sequence continues at coordinate 3,619 of JAMWCL010000032.1, read as the reverse complement.
CTCGGTATAGGCACTCCCAAAATCTCGCAACCCCATACAGACAAAACTATTTTTATATTAAAATGGTCAAGCCGCTTGGCTGATTAGTACGCATTGGCTAAAACCCTTACGGGTCTTACACCCTGCACCTATCAATCCCGTAGTCTACGGGAAGCCTTCATCCGCCACGGTTAATGGCGGAAGGGATACCTATTCTTGGGGTGGGCTTAGCACTTAGATGCTTTCAGCGCTTATCCCTTCCGAACGTGGCTACCCAGCCTTTGCCCTTGGCAGGACAACTGGAACACCAGCGGTTCGTTTCTCCTGGTCCTCTCGTACTGAGGAGAACTCCCCTTCAGGTATCCTTACGCCCACATCAGATAGAGACCGAACTGTCTCACGACGTTCTGAACCCAGCTCGCGTACCCTTTTAACCGGCGAACAGCCGGACCCTTGGGACCTTATTCAGCCCCAGGATAGGATGAGCCGACATCGAGGTGCCAAACCGGGCTGTCGATGTGAACTCTCGAGCCCGATAAGCCTGTTATCCCCGGAGTACCTATTATCCGTTGAGCGATGGCCATCCCACTTTCCACCACCGGATCACTAGCCCCTACTTTCGTATCTGCTCGTCCTGTCGGACTCACAGTTAAGCTGGCTTATGCGCTTACACTCCACAGGCGATTGCCGACCGCCTTGAGCCAACCTTTGGGCCCCTTCGTTATCCTTTAGAAGGGAACCGCCCCAGTCAAACTGCCCGCCTGCCACTGTCTTCCGCCCAGTTTCATGGGTCGGAATTAGAATCTTAGTACAATAAGGGTGGTATTTCACATTGCGGCTCTGCGAAAGCTAGCGCCTTCGCTTCACAGCCTCCCACCTATTCTACACATATTGGACCAAAATCCAATAGCAGGTTGCAGTAAAGGTTCCGGGGTCTTTTCGTCTTGATGCGGGTAGACGGCATCTTCACCGCCACTACAATTTCGCCGAGTCCCTCGTTGAGACAGCGCCCAAGTTGTTACACCATTCGTGCGCGTGGGAACTTACCCCACAAGGAATTTCGCTACCTTAGGACCGTTATAGTTACGGCCGCCGTTTACTGGGGCTTCGGTTCAGAGCTTTCCCCGAGGAAACCCTGGAGTAACTCTTCCCCTTAACCTTCCAGCACCGGGCAGGTGTCACACCCTATACATCCTCTTTCGAGTTTGCAGAGTGCTGTGTTTTTGCTAAACAGTCACCCGGGCCACTTTACTGTGCCCTGAATCGTATGATCCAGGGACTCCTTCTTGCGAACTTACGGAGCTATTTTGCCGAGTTCCTTAACGAGGGTTATCTCGAGCGCCTTACCATTCTCTGGTGGCCTACCTGTGTCGGATTCCGGTACGAACAGCTAAGTAACTCCTTCCTCTCCTTTTCTTGGCAGCATGTTTTAGCACACTTCTCCCTCGGAATCCTCAGGATCCTCCCGCTACGTTGCCATAGCAGGAACGCGGACGTCCACCACCGCGCCGCCCTAAACACGCCTCGCGTCAGAGAGAAAGTATTAACGCTACTTAGCTGGTATCCGAATATTAACGGATCACCCATCACCTACGCCACTTGGCCTCGGCTTAGGCTCGACTAACCCTGGGCGGATTAACCTTCCCCAGGAAACCTTAGGCTTTCGGCGTGCCGGTTTCTCGCCGGCATTTTCGCTACTCATTCCGACATAATCACTTCTCCACAGTCCATCGCTCCTTACGGTACGACTTCACCCCGTGGAGAACGCTCCCCTACCGCTTCCGATGATAACATCAGAAACCCACAGCTTCGGTAATAGGCTTAAGCCCCGATTATTTTAGGCGCGAAATCGCTCGACCAGTGAGCTGTTACGCACTCTTTAAATGATGGCTGCCTCTAAGCCAACATCCTGGTTGTCTAAGCGAAATCACATCCTTTACCACTTAGCCTATGCTTAGGGACCTTAGCTGGTGGTCTGGGCTGATTCCCTCTTGACAATGGAGCTTAGCCCCCATTGTCTTACTCCCGGGATAAATTTAGTGGTATTCGGAGTTTGGTTGGGCTCAGCAACCTAGTAAGGTCCTGTAACCCATTCAGCACTCTACCCCCACTAAACAATTACCCGAGGCTATCCCTAGAAATATTTCGGGGAGAACCAGCTATCTCCGAGTTTGTTTAGCCTTTCACTCCTACCCACAGCTCATCCCACACTTTTTCAACAGTGACGGGTTCAGGCCTCCATCCGCCTTTCGGCGGACTTCACCTTGGCCATGGGTAGATCACTCGGTTTCGGGTCTACTATACAGTACTCAATCGCCCAGTTAGGACTCGCTTTCGCTACGTCTCCGTCCGACAGACCTTGTCGGACTTAAACTCGCACCGCATAGTAACTCGTCGGACCATTATGCAAAAGGTACGTGGTCAGGCGTTAGCCGACGCAAGATCGGCTCATAGCCCTTCCACCGCTTGTGGGTCTATGATTTCAGGTTCTATTTCACTCCCCTCACCGGGGTTCTTTTCAACTTTCCCTCACGGTACTTGTGCACTATCGGTTTAGGTGGAGTATTTAGCCTTAGACCGTGGTCGGCCCAGATTCCCACAGGATTTCCCGTGTCCCGTGGTACTTGGGATATCTCAAGGGTGCTTCCGGATTTCGCATACGAGGCTTTCACTCTCTATGGCGTATCTTTCCAGATACTTCTGCTATCCCTCCACAATCCCTTTAACGAGATCCCACAACCTCCGCCAAGAAACTTGGCGGATTTAGGCTCTTCCCTTTTCGCTCGCCGCTACTGGGGGAATCTCACGCAGATTTCTTTTCCTCAGGGTACTGAGATGTTTCACTTCCCCTGGTGTTACTCTCTACCACCTATGGATTCAGCAGTAGAGTATCCCGATATTAATCGGGATGGGTTTCCCCATTCGGAATCTCCCGGATCAATGCCTGTTTGCGGCTCCCCGAGAAAATATCGGAGTTTACCCCCGTCCTTCCTCGCCTCACCTAACCTAGTCATCCGTGCATAGACCCTTAGTAGCTTGACCATTTTAGATTAAACTCAGCTATTGTAGTTTTGGCTGTATGTAAGTTATCAAAGAGCAAAACTTATATTTATTATCTATTTTAAAACTCAGTGGAGCAGAGGAGATTCGAACTCCCGACCCCCTGCTTGCAAAGCAGGTGCTCTCCCGACTGAGCTACTGCCCCCTTATCTGGGCAGAGATGTAAATGGGCCCAAGAGGATTCGAACCTCTGACCCCAGTCTTATCAGGGCTGTGCTCTGACCAACTGAGCTATGGGCCCGGATTTTATTTAAAAAAATCGGGAGCCCCTAGCTTGTTTTTATCTTAAATGTACGGGAGACCTGGCTCCCTTAATTAAAAATTTATAAGTAGCCAAGCTTGCGCTTCATAAAGCGCAGAAAGATTAAATTAGAAAGGAGGTGATCCAGCCGCACCTTCCGGTACGGCTACCTTGTTACGACTTAGCGCCAGTCACTGGTTTTACCTTCAGCCCTGAAAAATCAGGGATTTCAGGTACCCCCAGCTCCCATCGCTTGACGGGCGGTGTGTACAAGGCCCGGGAACGTATTCACGGCGGCATAGCTGATCCGCCATTACTAGCGATTCCGTCTTCATGGAG